>NZ_JARXXY010000007.1:0-231305 GCF_029893845.1 Micromonospora sp. A200
TCAAGACCGCCACCCGCTACGACCAGACAACCGCCTGGTCACACCGAACCCAACCCGCCGCTGCTTGACATCCAAGCTCCTGGGATGTCTGACCCACCCCACCCCCCACCCCGCCGCCGCCCCGCCCACCCGGCCGACGCCGGGCGCTCTTTCCGAGAAAGAGTGCATATCGGGGCGGGAATAGCCACGCTTCTCTGAATCTGCGACGCGCGAAAGGCCGGGGGGCGAGGGGGCGGGGCGAGGGGGGCGTGTACCCGGTTGGCGGGCGGGGGTGCGGGGCGGGCACGATGGAGCGGCTATGACGCTCACTGCCGCGCTGCCTCGAAGCGCCGACCCCGACACCCTCTACGACGCGTTCGCCGGCTGGGCGAAGGAGCGCGGCCTCGACCTCTACCCCCACCAGGAGGAGGCGGTCATCGAGATCGTCTCCGGCGCGAACGTGATCATGAACACGCCGACCGGCTCCGGCAAGAGCCTGGTCGCGATCGCGGCGCACTTCGCCGCCCTGGCCGACAACCGGACCACCTTCTACACCGCGCCGATCAAGGCGCTGGTGTCGGAGAAGTTCTTCGCCCTCTGCGAGGTCTTCGGCGCGGAGAACGTCGGCATGCTCACCGGCGACGCCAGCGTCAACGCCGACGCCCCGATCATCTGCTGCACCGCCGAGATCCTGGCCAACCTCGCGCTGCGCGAGGGGTCCCGGGCGGACGTCGGCCAGGTGGTCATGGACGAGTTCCACTTCTACGCCGAGCCCGACCGGGGCTGGGCATGGCAGGTGCCGCTGATCGAGCTGCCGCAGGCGCAGTTCGTGCTGATGTCGGCCACGCTCGGCGACACCAGCCGGTTCGTCGACGACCTGACCCGGCGCACCGGGCGGTCCACCGCCGTCGTCCGCTCGGCCGAGCGACCGGTCCCGCTGCTCTTCTCGTACGCGATGACCCCGATGCACGAGACCCTGGAGGAGCTGCTGGAGACCAAGCAGGCCCCGGTCTACGTCGTGCACTTCACCCAGGCCGCCGCGCTGGAACGCGCCCAGGCGCTGATGAGCGTCAACGTCTGCACCCGGGCCGAGAAGGACATGATCGCCACCGCGATCGGCAACTTCCGGTTCACCTCCGGCTTCGGCAAGACCCTGTCCCGGCTGGTCCGGCACGGCATCGGCGTGCACCACGCCGGCATGCTGCCCAAGTACCGGCGGCTGGTGGAGACGCTGGCCCAGGCCGGACTGCTCAAGGTCATCTGCGGCACCGACACCCTGGGCGTCGGCATCAACGTGCCGATCCGCACCGTGCTCTTCACCGGCCTGTCGAAGTACGACGGGGTGCGTACCCGGCTGCTCAAGGCCCGCGAGTTCCACCAGATCGCCGGGCGGGCCGGGCGGGCCGGCTTCGACACCCTCGGCCGGGTGGTGGTGCAGGCCCCCGAGCACGTCATCGAGAACGAGAAGGCGCTGGCCAAGGCCGGCGACGACCCGAAGAAGCGGCGCAAGGTGGTCAAGAAGAAGCCGCCGGAGGGCTCGGTCGGCTGGGGGCAGCCCACCTTCGAGCGCCTGGTCGAGGCCGAGCCGGAGCCGCTGACCTCCAGCTTCCAGGTCAGCCACTCGATGCTGCTCAACGTCATCGGCCGGCCCGGCGACGCGTTCGCCTCGATGCGGCACCTGCTCACCGACAACCACGAGGACCGGGCCGCCCAGCGCCGGCACATCCGCCGGGCCATCGCCATCTACCGGGCGCTGCGCGCCGGCGGGGTGGTCGAACAGCTCGACGAGCCCGACGAGGCCGGCCGGCGGGTCCGCCTCACCGTCGACCTCCAGCTCGACTTCGCGCTCAACCAGCCGCTGTCGCCGCTCGCGCTCGCCGCGATCGAGCTGCTCGACGTCGAGTCCCCCTCGTACGCCCTCGACGTGCTCTCGGTCGTCGAGTCGATCCTCGACGACCCCCGGCAGGTGCTCTCCGCGCAACAGTTCAAGGCCCGCGGCGAGGCGGTGGCCGCGATGAAGGCCGAGGGCATCGAGTACGAGGCCCGCCTCGAACTGCTCGACGAGGTGACCTGGCCCAAGCCGCTCGCCGAGCTGCTGGAGGCCGCGTACGAGATGTACCGGCAGGGCCACCCCTGGGTCGCCGACCACCAGCTCTCCCCCAAGTCCATCGTCCGCGACATGTACGAACGGGCGATGACCTTCACCGAGTACGTGCAGTTCTACGGGCTGACCCGCTCGGAGGGCCTGGTGCTGCGCTACCTCGCCGACGCGTACAAGACGCTGCGGCAGACCGTGCCCGAGGACGCCAAGACCGAGGAGCTGGTCGACCTCATCGAGTGGCTGGGCGAGCTGGTCCGCCAGGTCGACTCCAGCCTGATCGACGAGTGGGAGCGGCTGCGCAACCCGTCCGACGTGGCGGAGCTGGCCTCGTCGCTGGCGGACAAGCCGCCGGCGGTCACCCGCAACGCCCGCGCCTTCCGGGTGCTGGTGCGCAACGCGCTGTTCCGCCGGGTCGAGCTGGCCGCGCTGCGCCGCTGGTACGACCTGGGCGAGCTGGACTCCGCATCGGGCTGGGACGCCGACGCGTGGGCCGAGGCGCTGGAGCCGTACTTCGAGTCGTACGACGCGATCGGGGTCGGCCCCGACGCGCGCGGGCCGGCACTGCTGATGATCGAGCAGGGCCGGGAGCGCTGGACGGTGCGGCAGATCTTCGACGACCCCGAGGGCGACCACGACTGGGGCATCAGCGCCGAGGTGGACCTCGCCGCCTCCGACGAGGCGGGCGCCGCGGTCGTCCGGATCACCGACGTCGGGCAGCTGTAGAAAAGAGTTTCGCGGGGCCGTCCGGAGTGTCCGGGCGGCCCCTTTCGTTCCCTGGGCGATGTCACCCCCGTCGATTAGAATGTATGTACTAATCGAGTTCCTGACCTGGGAGGACGCTCGTGACCGCGCCCACCTCCGCCGCCCCGCTCACCCCCTACGCCACGCTCCTCGGCTTCACCCGGTACGTCGACCGCACCGGGCCGACCAAGGCCACCTTCGTCGGTGGGCTGCGCAAGCAGCGGGCCAGCCGGCACGGGTTCAACCCGCACGGCCAGTTCGTCAAGGCCCTCAAGGCCGACATCGCCTTCCACACCGGCGGCACCCACCTCGCCGGCGTGGCCGACCTGGTCAAGCCCCGGTGGCGCCCGCTCTACCAGGCGCTCGTCCCCGGGGCGACGGCCTGGCTCGAGTCCCTCGGCGAGCCGGCCGGCATCGACCTGGCCCAGACCCGCGACGCGCTCGCCATGCTGGGCGACCTGCCCGTCAAGATCAACCCGCACTTCGGCGTCCGGTACGCCGACGGCCACGCCGAGGCCGTCCGGCTGCACTTCGACGAGGCCCCGCCGAGCGAGGAGGCGACCCTCGCCACGCTGCACCTGATGGCCCGGCACATGGACGCGGTGCTGCCGCACGCCGAGCCGGTCCTGGTCGACGTGCGGCGGGGCGAGGCCCACCGGATGCCCGACACGATCAAGCCCGAGCAGGTCGAGCAGTGGCTGGCCGGCGAGGCAGCAGCCTTCCGCGCCATCTGGTCCACCGCCGCCTGACCCGACCTCCCCGTCCGGGCCGATCACCGGTCCGGACGGGCGGTCGCCGTTATGGGGCCGCCACCCCGGGATCCGTGACGGGCGCGGGGATCAGCGAATGCGGTCGGCCCGGCGCAGCAGCCCCGCGGTGACGAGGCCGCCGACGAGAACCGCGACGGCGCCCACCGTCTGGCCGGTCTCCAGCGCCGCGCGGAACGCGTCGGAGACGACCTGCCGTTCGGTCTCCGACCGGGCGGCGGCCACGGCGGCGGGGAGCGATCCCGCGCCGGCCAGGGCGGGTGGCAGCAGCGCGGCGAACCGGGCGTTCAGCACGGCCCCCAGCACGGCGATGCCCAGGCTGCCGCCGACCTCGGTCATGGTGCCGTCCACGCCCGCGCCGACGCCGGCCTTGCGCGCCGGCACGGCGCTCATCACCGCCTCGACGATGGCCGGGTTGGCCAGCGCGCAGCCGGTGCCCATCAGCAGCAGCCCGCCGAGCAGCACGGGGTAGCCGTCCCCCGGTGCGTGCGTGACGACCGTGAGTCCGCCGGCCAGCAGCGCCATCCCGACGGCGATCGCCGCCGGCGACCCGAGCCGGCGGATGACCCGGGCGGCGACACCGGCGAGGTTGAGCACGACGATCGAGAGCGCGAAGGGCACCATCCGCAGTCCCGCCTCCCACGCCGAATAGCCGCGCACGAACTGGAGATGCTGGGTCAGCAGGAACAGTGCGCCGGTGGCGCCGAAGGTGATCAGGACGACCCCGCAGACCGCGCCGACGAACCGGCGTTCGGAGAACAGGCTCATGTCCAGCATCGGGGCCGGGATCCGCCGCTCCCACGCCACGAAGAGCACCAGCAGGAGCACGCCGGCACCGGCCGCGCCGAGCACCGCCGGCGCCGTCCACCCGTGCTCCGGCCCGGAGATGATCGCCCAGACCACCCCGGTCAGGCCGGCCGTGGAGAGCAGCACGCCGAGCAGGTCGAGGCGGCCGTCCACCGGATCACGGGACTCCGGCACCAGCGCCCCGGCGGCCAGCAGGCAGACCAGCACGATCGGGACGTTGACCAGGAAGATCGCGTTCCACGGCAGGTGGGCGAGGATGGCGCCACCGATCGGCGGCCCGGCCGCGAAGCCCAGCGCGCTGGTGGCCGCCCAGAGACCGATCGCCCGGGTCCGCTCGGCCCCGTCGAAGATCTGCATGGCGACTGCGAGGGTGGCGGTGACCAGGAGGGCGCCGCCGATTCCCATGCCGGCCCGGGCGGCGATGAGCTGACCGCTGGTTCCGGCGAGCCCGGCGGCCAGCGAGCCGGCGCCGAACAGGACCAGGCCGGCGAGCAGCATCCGCCGCCGCCCGTACCGGTCGGCGGCGCTGCCGGCGGTGAGCAGCAGGCCGCACTGCACCAGCGCGTACGCGTTGATCATCCATTGGACGTCGGCGGTGGTGGCGTCCAGTTCGCCGGTGAGCACCGGGATCGCCACGGTCAGCACGGTGTTGTCGAGGACCACGGTGACCTGGGCCAGGCAGAGCACGGCCAGGATCAGCCAGCGGTGCCGGACCGAGCCGGCCGGCCGGGTCCCCGCCGCCGGGATGCCGTCGCGTACCGCGCCGCGGGCGCTCATCGCGGCGAGGCGAAGCGGGCGAGCGGGTTGGCCAGGGTGCCGACGAACTGCAACGCGGCCGACGGGTCGGCGAGGTCGACCATCTGCCGGTTGTTGCGCAGTTGCAGCCGGTTCAGGCAGGACAGCGGGAACTCGGCGGTGAAGAGGTCGTGCCGGCGCAGCCGGTCGGCCAGGTGCGGGACGCTGCGCTGGTAGTCGGCGGCGCACTCGGCCACCGTGCGCCAGAACTCGTCCTCGGTCAGGACGCCCTCGGTGACCAGGATGGCGTTGAGGTGACGTAGGAAGCAGTCGAACACGTCGGTGAAGATCGACAGGATCTTCTCCTCGTCGGGGACCGCGACCCGGATGCGCCGCACCGCCGGTGGCAGGTCGGCCTCGGGGTCCATCACCGCGATCTCCTCGGCGATGTCCTTGAAGATCACCCGCTCCACCGCCCCGTCGTGCAGCACCAGGATCACGTTCTCCCCGTGTGGCATGAAGACCAGGTCGTGGGCGTAGAGGCTGTGCAGCAGGGGGACCAGGTAGGCGTCGAGGTAACGGCGCAGCCAGACCGTCGGCGCCAGCCCCGACTCCGCGACCAGCGCGCCGGCGACCGAGCGGCCGCCCCGGTCGACGTGCAGCAGGGACGCCATGGTCGCCAGCCGGCGGCCCGGCTCCAGCCCGGCCACCGGGCTCTCCCGCCAGAGCGCGGCCAGCATCTTCCGGTACGGGGAGTACCGGTCGGTCGCCGCCTCGTACTGCCGGTGGCGGTAGCCGATCGCGGCGCGCTCCCGGATGATCGTCAGCCGGCTGCGCCGGAACACGGGATCGGTGGCGACGAGGTCGGCCAGCCAGTCGTTGATCGCCGGAGTGTGCTCCATGTACGCGGCGGACAGCCCGCGCATGAAGCCCATGTTGAGCACCGACAGGGCGGTCTTGACGTAGTGCTTCTCCGGGTGGGTGACGTTGAAGAAGGTGCGGATGGACTGCTGGGCGAGGTACTCGTCGGGGCCCTCGCCGAGGCAGACCAGCTGCCGCCGGGCCACCTCGCCGGCGAAGGAGACGGAGAGCTTGTTCCACCACTGCCACGGATGCACCGGGAGGAGCAGGTAGTCGGCCGGGTCCAGGCCCAGCCCGGTGAGGGTACGGGCGAAGCCGGCGAGCGTGTCGTCGCCGAGTTCGGCGCGGACCAGGGTGTCGTAGTCCAGGTCGGTGGCGCAGCTGAAGGTGGTGTGGTCGCGGTGGGCGGCCAGCCAGATCAGCCGGACCGGCCGGGCGGCCTCCGGGGCGTACCGGTGGTACTCGTGCACCCCGAAACCGATCCGGCCGTTGTTGGCCACGAAGCAGGGGTGCCCCTCGGTCATCTGCGTCTCGACGTCCTGGAAGCCCGCCCGGGCCAGCTTGGTGGCATCCATCGCCGGCTTGCCGAGCTTGTACGCGGTGCCGGCCAGCGTCGAGGTGATCTCCTCAAGGTAGACCGGCAGGATCTCGTCGGTGAGGCCGAGCGCCCCGCGCAGGTCGAGGCAGAGGTCGACGGCGTCCACCGGCAGCTCGCGGTCACCGGAGTGCCGGCTGATGCTGGCCGCGTCGACCTGCCAGTGCCGCAGGGCGAGCAGCCGGGCGGTGAACCGGTACTCGACGGTGCCGTCGTCGCCGCGTACCCGGTAGCGGTCCGCGCCCAGCGGCTCGGGGGTGATCAGTCGTTCGTGGGCGAACTCCGCGAGGGCCTTGCGGACCAGCAGCCGGTTGGCCTCGGCCCAGTGCCCCGGGGTCAGGTGGTCCACGGATGCGAGCGGGTTCACGCGGGCAGGTCTCCTCGGGCGGCGGCCAGGAACTTCTCACGGGTGCAGACGCTGAGCAGGGCGTCCTTCTCGGGCTTGCGGATCGGGCCGACGACGGTGAAGCCCACGGCGGCGTTGAGCGCGTGCACGGCGTGGTTGCGCACGTCCGGTTCGACGACGACGCGGCGGACGGCCGGGTCGGCGAAGAGCCACGTCATGACCGTGGTGATCACGGCGCGGGTGAAGCCGTGCACGGGGGTGTCGGCGGGCGCGCAGAGGAAGTGCATGCCGACGTCGCCGTCGGCGGCGTCGTGCAGGCCGACGAGTTCGACGTGGGCCGGGTCGTACCGCTCGGCGAGGAACGCCGGCCGGCCGCGCCACGAGCCGAGGTACGCGTCGTGGTGCGGGTGCGCGGCGATCCGCCGGTACTCCTGCGCCACCCGGACCACGTCGGCGTCCTGCATCAGCCAGAACGCGGCCCTGGGGTGGGTGACCCAGCCGTGCAGCAGCGCGGCGTCGCCATCCGGATCGAGGGTACGCAGGGCGAACTCGCCGAGCCGTTCGTCGACCCGGCGGAACACCGTCATGCGGTCACCGCCACCGGCGCGCCGAACTCCTGGAAGGCGATGCGCTGCTCGATCGGGTAGTGCTCGCGCCCGGTCAGTTCCCGGATGATCCAGGAGTTGCGGTACGCGCCCATGCCGAGATCCGGCGAGGTGATGCTGTGCGCCTGGGTGCCGGCGTTCTGGAGGAAGACGCCCCGGCCGGTGTGGTCGACGGAGTAGTTGCGGGCGACGTCGAAGCGGCCGTGCGAGTCCCAGCGGAGCCGGTCGCGGATCGGCTCCAGGAAGTCGGGCACCCGGTAGTGGTAGCCGGTGGCCAGCACCAGCCCCTCGGTGGTGAGGGTGAAGTCGCGGCCCTGCTCGACGTTGCGCAGGCCGAGTGTGTACGTCCCGCTCGCCGGGTCGTGGGTGGCGGTGCTCAGCGCGGTGTTGGTCATCAGCCGGGTGGGCACCGGGCCGGCCACGCTGCGGGCGTAGAGCAGGTCGAAGATGTCGTTGACCAGGTCGGCGTTGATGCCCTTGAACAGGCCCTTCTGCTCGGCCTCCAGCCGGTACCGGGTCGCCTCGGGCAGGGCGTGGAAGTAGTCCACGTAGTCCGGCGAGGTCATCTCCAGGGTGAGCTTGGTGTACTCCAGCGGGAAGAACCGCGGCGAGCGGGTGACCCAGTTGAGCTGGTAGCCGTGGGCGCCGATGTCGGAGAGCAGGTCGTGGTAGATCTCGGCCGCGCTCTGCCCGCTGCCGACCACGGTGACGCTGCGCTTGGCCCGCAGCGCCGCCCGGTTCTCCAGGTACCGCGAGTTGTGGATCACGTCGCCGCCGAGGTCCCGGCAGGGGTCGGGTACGTGGGGCGGGGTGCCGGTGCCCAGCACCAGGTGCCGGGCCCGGTGGGTGACCCGCTCACCGGCCACCGTGGCGTGCACGACGTACCGCTTGTCGGCCGGGTCGTACTCGATCGAGGTGACCTCGTGGCCGAACCGGACGGTGGACAGCTTCGCCGCGGCCCACCGGCAGTAGTCGTTGTACTCGCTGCGCAGCGGGAAGAAGCTCTCCCGGATGTAGAACGGGTACAGCCGCCCGGACTCCTTCAGGTAGTTCAGGAACGAGTAGGGCGAGGTGGGGTCGGCCAGGGTGACCAGGTCGGCGAGAAACGGCGTCTGTAGGCGGGTGGACTCCAGCAGCATGCCGGGATGCCAGTTGAAGTCGTCGCGGGCCTCGAGGAAGAGGCCGTCGAGGTCGCCGATCGGCGCGGTCAGGCAGGCCAGGCCCAGGTTGTACGGGCCCAGCCCGACGGCGATGAAGTCGTGGGTCGACATGGGGTTCTCCAGGGCGGGACGGCCGGTCAGCGGATGGGGCAGGACAGCTCACCGGCCGTACGGGTACGCACGTACCAGCCGGCGTGTTCGGCGATCAGGTCGAGAACGTGGGCGATGTCGTCCACGCTGGTCTCGGGGTTGAGCAGGGTGAACTTCAGGTGGTGCGCGCCGTCCACGGTGGTGCCCGCGACGAGGGCGGCGCCGGACGCGGCCAGCGCCTCGCGGGCGTACAGGTTGGCCTCGTCGACGAGTGCCCGGCCGGGACCGTTCGGCAGGTAGCGGAAGACCACGGTGCTGAGCTGGGACCGGGTCACCACCTCGAAGCGGGGGTCCTCGGTGAGCAGTTGCCAGGCGGCGGCGGCCCGGTCGATCACCTCGTCGAAGAGCGCCCCGACCGCGTCCGGGCCCATGATGCGCAGGGTGAGCCAGAGCTTCAGGGCGTCGAAGCGGCGGGTGGTCTGGATGCTCTTGTCGACCTGGTTGGGGATGCGCTGCTCGACCGCCCGGGCGGGGTTGAGGTAGTCGGCGTGCCAGGTGGCGTGCCGCAGCACCCGGCGGTCGCGCACCAGCAGGGCGCTGGAGCTGACCGGCTGGAAGAAGGACTTGTGGTAGTCCACGGTCACCGAGTCGGCCCGCTCGATGCCGTCGAGCAGGTGCCGCCGGGTCGGCGAGACCAGCAGCCCGCAGCCGTACGCGGCGTCGACGTGCAGCAACACGCCGGCCGCCGCGCAGATGTCGGCGATCTGCGGCAGCGGGTCGATGGTGCCGAAGTCGGTGGTGCCGGCGGTCGCCACCACGGCCATCACCCGCAGCCCCTCCCCACGGCACCGGTCGATCTCCCGGGCCAGTTCGTCGGTGCGCATCCGGCGCTCGGCGTCGGTGCCGACCGTGACCACCGCGTCGACGCCGAGGCCGAGCAGCTTCGCCGCCTTCTGGACGCTGAAGTGGCCGGCCGCCGAGGTGAGGATCCGCAGCCGGGACAGCGACTCCGGGCGGGACGGCCGGGTGCCGCCCGAGGTTGCCACCCAGCCGACCGCCTCCTCCCGGGCCAGCAGCATCGCCTGGAGGTTCGACTGGGTCCCGCCGCTGGTGAAGACCCCGTCCGCAGCCGGGCCGAGCCCGACCCGGTCGACCGTCCAGTCGATCAGGCGGCGCTCGATCAGGGTGCCGCCGGCGCTCTGGTCCCAGGTGTCCAGCGAGGAGTTGACGGCGCTCAGCACCGCTTCGCCGAGCAGCGCCGGGATCACCACCGGGCAGTTCAGGTGCGCCAGGTAGCGCGGGTGGTGGAAGTACACCGCGTCGCGCAGGTAGACGTCCTGGAGTTCGTCGAGCGCCGCCCCGGTGTCGCCGAGCGGCCGGTCCAGGTCGATGCCGGCGATCCGGGGCGCGAGGTCCTGCGGGGTGACGCCGGTGAAGGGCCGGTCGGCGGCGGCGACCCGGTCGGCCACCCGGCCGATGCCGTCGGCCAGCACCCGCCGGTAGTCCGCGACGGTGCCGGCGGTGAACAGGTGGGCCCGGTCGGCGGCCACCGGGCCGGGGACGGCTCCGGTCGGGAGGGCCTGAACAGTTGCTCCGGGCAGACTCATGGCAGTCCTCAATGGTCGAAAGTGGACACGGCGGGCGGGCGGGCGACGGCGCGGCGTCCGCCAGCGGTCCCGAGTTGATCGAGTGAAGTTAGGTTACCCTAACCTAAGTTCGAGTCAACGCCGCACCGGCTCGGCGCGCCGCGGCTCGGCGATCGGCGGCCCATCCCCGGCGTCGGACGTGGACGCGGGCGCGAACCGGCGCTGGTGGGCGACGCCCACCGCGACTCCGAGCACCACCAGGACCACGCAGGCCCCCGCGACGGCGGGATAGCCCGCCCGGTCGGCGGCGGCCAACCCGACCGAGGCCGCCACGAACGAGCAGACCAGCCCGAACGAGGACAGGACGGTGAAGTCGGTGCCGCCGGTGCCAGGCCGGGAGTAGTCCATGTTGACCGTGTAGAGCACCACGTTGGCCACGGTGTACGCGGCCATGAAGCAGCACAGCGCGGCCACCGTCCCGCCCACCGGCGCCCGCCCGGTCAGCAGCGGCAGCAGCAGCGCCGTGGAGACCGCGAGGGACACCCCCGCGACGACGAGGACCGCCCCGCGGCCGAACCGGCCCACGCCGGCCCCGGCGAGCAGCCCGGCCACGACGGCGGGAGCGCTGGTCACCACGCCGGTCACCACCCCGATCCGCCCCAGGGACCAGCCGGCGTCCACCAGCGCCGGCGTGACCAGCGCGTACGCCGCGCCGGCGCCGGTGTAGACCAACGGCACGACCCCGAACGTCCACCACCGACACCCGGGCTGGGCGAACACCGACAGCAGCGCCCGGTACGCCTGCGCGGCGGAGCCCACCCGGTCGGCCCGGTCCGGTTCCCGGAACCGCCACACCACCAGCAGCCCCAGCGCGGTCAGCCCGGCCAGCAGCAGGATCGCCGGCCGCCAGCCGAACCGGTCGTAGACGACCACGCAGGCGCCGCCGCCGAGCAGGTTGCCGAGATAGCTGGCGGCGACCTGGACGCCGTTGCCAGCCCCCCGGGCGGGCGCCGACAACAGCCGGACGGCGACGGCGTCGACGGCGATGTCCTGGGTCGCGGAGAGGAACACGTACGCGGCGCAGATCGCCACGATCGGGCCGAGCTGCCCGGCGGGACGGTCGAACGGCAGCAGGGCGAGCAGGGACAGCACCAGGCCGGCCTGGAGCACCAGCAGCCAGGAGCGGTAGTGGCCCCGCCGGCGTGATCCGTACCGGTCGAGGATCGGCGCCCAGAGGAACTTGAGCGGCCAGACCAGGCCGACGAACTGCAGCAGCGCCAACGTGTCCAGCGAGGTGCCGCCGTCGCGCAGGATGGCGGTCAAGCCGACGGTGATGAAGCCGACTCCGAGGTACTGGGTGACGTAGAGCGAGGTCAGGGTGCCGAGGCGGCCGTTCACCGGGCGGTCCAGTAGCCGAGCGAGGTCACCTGGTGCCGGCCGGCGCCGAGGGTGCGCCGGACGTGCCGGGTGATGCTGCGCGTACTGGCCGCCTCGCAGGCGACCCAGTAGTGGGCGTCGGCGGCGGCGGGCAAGGCCGCGCAGACCGTCTCGACCAGGTGCCGCCCCTCGTCCCGGCGGGGCACCCAGGTGACCTCGTGTCCCGCCCGGGCGCGCGGCGTCAGGGCCTGCTCGCCCTCGTGCGCGTACTCCAGCCAGACCGTCGCCGGGATGTCGGCGGCGGTGTCGAGCAGGCTGTTCACCGCCGGCAGCGAGGCGGCGTCGCCGACCAGGTAGAGGTGCGCGGGCGCGGGGTCGGGCAGGTGGAAGGCGCTGCCCTGGACGGTGGCGTCGATGGTGTCGCCGACCTCGGCCGTGGTGGCCCAACGCGCGGCACACCCGTCGTGCAGGGCGAACTCCAGGTGGAAGCGCCCGGTGGCCGGGTCCGGGTCGACCAGCGTGTACGCGCGCTGGTGCGGTCGGCCGCCGTCGTCGAACCAGAGCCGGATCCACATGGTGGGGTGCACCCCGCACGACTCCAGCAGGCCCCCGCCGTCCATCAGCAGCCGCTGGTAGTGGCCGCCGACCGCCTCGGTGTCGAGCACCGTCAGCCGGAAGTCCCGGCCGCCCATGGCCTTGAGGACCAGGGCCTCCCAGTTGCGTTTCACGTGTCGCCCTCCAGTAAGGTTCGCCTTAGTTAGGGGAGGGTAACCTAAGTTGATATTCGATGAGCGGGCGGCTCGCCCCGATTCCGGAGCGGGCCGCGCGGTGACCGGCGTCTATCGCGACGCCCGCGGTGTGCCGCACCTGCGCGCCGGGTCCGTCGACGAAGTGGCCCGGTTGCAGGGCCGGGTGGCCGCGCTCGACCGGGCCTGGCAGATCGAGGTCGAACGGTGGCGCTCCGAGGGCCGGCTCGCCGCGCACGTCGGTCCCGACGCGCTGAGCTGGGACCGGTTCGCCCGGCGCGCCCGCCTCGACGACACCGCGCGGCGGTGCTTCCACCGCCTCTCCCCCACCACCCGGCGGTGGGTCACCGCCTATGTGGCGGGGGTCAACGACGGACTCGCCGAGGGCGCCGCCGGCGCCCCCGAGTTCGCGGCGGTCGGATGCGCGCCCGGCCGGTGGCAGCCGTGGTCCCCGTTAGGGGTCTTTCTCGTTCAGCACATCCTCTTCTCCACCTTCCCGAACAAGCTCTGGCACGCCCACGTCACCGCCACCCTCGGCGCGGCGGCGACCGGGCTGTTCGCCGTCGAGGGCCCGGGCGGCTCCGGCAGCAACGCCTGGGCGGTACCCGGCGACGCCGCCACCGGCCGGGCGCCGGTCATCGCCGGCGACCCGCACCGCCTCCTCGAACTGCCCGGCATCTACCAGCAGGTACGCCTGGCCTGCCCCGAGTTCGACGTGCTCGGCTTCGCCTTCCCCGGGGTGCCGGGGCTGCCCCACTTCGGCCACGCGGGCGAGGTGGCCTGGGCGGTCACCAACGCGATGGCCGACTACCAGGACCTCTACCGCGAGCAGCTGCGCACCGACGGCGACCGGGTGCTGGTCCGCGACGCCGACGGCTGGGTGCCCGCGCACCGCCACGTCGAGCGGATCGCCGTCCGCGGCGGCGACCCGGAGACCGTGGAGGTCGTCGAGACGCCGCGTGGTCCCGTGGTGGACCACGACCGGCGCACCGGCGAGGCGATCAGCCTGCGCACCCCGGCCCGGGTCGAGGCGGATCTCGGCTTCGAGGCGTTGCTGCCGCTGCTGCGCTCCCGCACCGTCGACGACGTCGCCGACGCGCTGCGCGCCTGGGTCGAACCGGTCAACAGCGTCCTCGTGGCGGACCGCAGCGGGGCCGTCCACCAACTGGTCGCCGGGCTGGTGCCCGACCGGGACGAACGCTGCCGGTCAGAACCGGTGCCCGGCTGGGAACCGCGGTACCGGTGGCGCGGCGGGTACGCCGAGACGAAGCCGGTCGGAGTCGAGGACATCGCGGTCTGCGCCAACGACCGCCGCCCCGACGTGGCCGACCTCGGCGCCGACTTCGCCCCGCCGCACCGCGCCGACCGGATCCGGGCCCTGCTGGCCGACGGCGTCGCGCCGGAAGACGTACACATGGACACCCGGCTCGCCGCGACGCCGCTGCGCGAACTGCTCCACCGGCTCGATCCGGACGACCTGGACCCGCTCGCCCGGGAGCTGCTGAACCGGCTCACCACCTGGGACGGGTCGATGCGGGCCGACAGCACCGACGCCGGCGCCTTCGCGGCCTGGCGTACCGCGTTGGCCCGCCGGCTGCACGAGCACCCGAGCCTGCGCCCGTTGCGCGCCCCTGGCGCGTACGACGAGCTGTTCACGCCGTGGACGGACCCGCTGTCGCGGATCGGCCACGCCCTCGACGGCGTCGTGGCCGGGCTGCACCGCCTCGGCGCCGACGTCGTGCCGGTGGCGGCCGCGGCGCTCGCGGACGTCGCCGCCGACGGGCCGCCGCCGGCCTGGGGGCGGCGGCACCTGCTGCATCCGGTGCACCTCGGGGTGGCCCCCGCCGTCGACGCCGCGGTGGCCGCCATGCGGGCCGCGACCGCGCTGGGCGGCGACGCCGACTGTGTGCTCGCCACCTCCAGCGTCCCCGGGGTCTCCGACGCCTGCTGGCGCGGACCGGTCGCCCGCTACGTGTGGGACCTCGGCGACCGCGCCCGCAGCCGCTGGATCGTCCCGTTCGGGGCGTCCGGACGCCCCGACGACCCGCACTTCGCCGACCAGCTTCCCCGGTGGGCGGCCGGCGAACTGGACCCGGTGGACACCGACTGGCGACACCTGACCCGAGAACCAGGAGACGAGAACTCGTGACGTACCAGCAGGACATTCCCGGCTTCGGCGAGCTGCGGCTCGTCGTGGTCGACCCGACCGCCCACGCCGAGCTGCTGCACGGCTGGGTCACCCAGCCGCGCGCGACGTTCTGGGGCATGAGCGGGTACACCGTGGACGAGGTGCGCGAGGTCTACGCGTTCATCGACGGGCTGGACACGCACCACGCGTACCTGATCATGCTCGACGGCGACCCGGTCGGCCTGTTCCAGACCTACCTGCCGGAGGCGGACCCGGTCGGCGAGCGATACCCGGTACGAGACGGCGACATCGGGATGCACCTGCTGCTCGCCCCCGGCCACCGGCCCCCGCGCGGCCTGACCACCGCCGTCGGCCCGGCACTGGCCCGCTTCCTGTTCCGCGACCCCAGCCGACAGCGCATCGTGGTGGAACCGGACGTCCGCAACCACCTCGCGCTGCGCCGCCTCGAACGCGAGGGCTTCACCTTCGACGAGGAGATCGAGATGCCCGACAAACGCGCCCAACTAGCCTTCCTCACCCGCTCCCGCTTCGAATCCGACCACCCCACCCCCTGAACCGCCCCCCAACCCCGAAGGGTGCCTATTCCACGTGGAATAGGCACCCTTTCTCGGTAAGTGCGCGCCGAGGTGGGCGCGGGGGGGGTCAGGCGGTGAGGTACTTGGCGAGGTCGTCGAGGATCTTGTTGGCGGCGCCGACGCCGATGCCGGTCATCCAGACCTCGTCGGAGACGACGTGCGCCTTGCCGGCCTTGACGGCCGAGAGGCCCTGCCAGAGCGAGCCGGCGGTGACCTTGGCCTGCTCGGCGGCGGCCTTCTCGCCGTACGCGGTCACGAAGATGACGTCACCGTCGACCTCGTTGATCCGCTCGGCGCTGACCAGGTCGAAGCGCTTGTCCTCCTTGCCCTCCAGGCGCTGCCGCTCGGGGCGGCCCAGCCCGGTGTCGCCGATGACGATTCCGGAGAACGAGTCGGGGCCGTACACCCGGATGTTGCCCGGGATGAAGCGCACGATGGAGACCTTGCGGGAGGAGGCGTCGCCCAGCTTCTCGCCGAACTCCTTGGCCCGCTTCTCGTACGCGGCGAGCAGGTCGCGGGCCTGCTGCTCCTTGCCGAGCGCCTTGCCGTCGAGGAGCAGGTTCTCCTTCCAGGTGATGCCGACCTTCTCAGTGAAGACGGTGGGCGCGATCGCGCTCAGCTCGTCGTAGAACTTCTCCTGCCGGAACTTGCTGCCCAGGATCAGGTCCGGCTTCAGCGCGGTGATCGCCTCCAGGTCGGGCTCGGTGAGCACCCCGACCGTCTTGATGCCGGCGAGCTTCTCCTCGCCGAAGTAGGTCGGCCAGCTCTTCGCCTCACCGGCGGTGGCGGCGCCGACCGGCGTGACGCCGAGCGACAGCGCATTGTCGATCTTGTCGGTGTCGAGCACCACCACGCGCTTCGGCTCGGCCGGGACCTTGGTGCTGCCCATGGCGTGGGTGATCTCCCGGGTCTCCCCGGTGGCGGTGCCGGCGACCGGGTCGCTCTCCCCGCAGGCGGTGAGGCCCACGCCGAGGGCGAGAGCCGCGGTGAGGGTGGCGGCGAGACGACGCATCAGAGTCCTTTCGAGGGGTACGTGCCGACGCGCGGGGTGTCCGCGTCGTCGACGGGAGTGCGGGCCGCCGGAGCGGTCGGGCCCACGGGATTCGAGCCGGCCGGGCCGGCAACGGAGGGCGTGCCGGCGGCCGGAGCCGGATCGGCGGGCAGCGGGGCGCCGGGCAGCGGGGCCAGCGACGGGCTGGTGAGACCGGGCACCACCAGCGGGGCGCCGGTGACCGGGCAGGGCACCACCACGCAGTCGAGCCCGAAGACGTCCCGGACCAGCTCCGCGGTGAGGATCTCCCGTGGCGGCCCGGCGGCGACCACGGACCCGGCCCGCATCGCCACGAGGTGGTCGGCGTAGCGGGCGGCCTGGTTGAGGTCGTGCAGCACGGCGACCACGGTGCGGCCCCGCTCGGCGCGCAGCCGGTGCAGCAGGTCCAGCACCTCGACCTGGTGGGCCAGGTCGAGGAAGGTGGTCGGCTCGTCCAGCAGCAGCGCCTCGGTGTCCTGGGCGAGGGTCATCGCGATCCAGACCCGCTGCCGCTGGCCACCGGAGAGGGTGTCCACCGGTCGGTCGGCCAGCCCGGCGACGTCCGCGAGCGCCATCGCCCGGTCCACCGCGACGGCGTCCTGCTCCGACCACTGCCGCCACCACCGCTGGTAGGGCTGCCGGCCCCGCCCGACCAGGTCGGCCACGGTGACGCCCTCCGGCACCAGCGGGCTCTGCGGCAGCACACCCAGCCGGCGGGCCACCTCCCGGGTGGGCAGGTCGCGGATGGCGGTGCCGTCCAGCAGCACCGCACCCCGGCGGGGCGTGAGCAGCCGGGCCATGGTGCGCAGCAGGGTGGACTTGCCGCAGGCGTTCGGCCCGACGATGACGGTGAACGCGTCGGCGGGCAGCTCCAGGTCGAGCCCGTCCAGCACGGTCCGTTCGTCGTAGCCGGCGACCAGGTCGCGGGTGGAGAGCATCGCGCCTCCTGTGCCAGGGGTGGACGTCACGACGACCGCCGACGGCCGCGGACCAGCAAAAACATCAGGTACGGCCCGCCGATCGCGGCGGTGAGCACGCCCGCCGGCAGTTGGGTGGGGGCGAACAGCCGCCGGCCGGCGAGGTCGGCCAGCACCAGCAGCAGGGCGCCGAGCAGCGCGGCGCACACCATCGGCGGCCGCTCGGCCCGGACCAGCCGGCGGGCCACCTGCGGGGCGACCAGGGCGACGAAGTCGACCGCGCCGACCTGGGCGGTGACGGTGGCCGCGACGACGACGCCGGTGGTGGCCAGGCCGATCCGGCGGGCCACCGGCCGCAGCCCGATCCCCCGGGCGGTGTCGTCGTCGAGGGCGGAGCCGTTGAGCGCCCAGCCGGCCCAGGCCAGCACCGGCAGCAGCACGGCCAGGGTGAGCGCGACCCAGACCGTCTCGGTCCAGCCCTTGCCGGCGAGGGTACCGATCAGCCAGATCTGCGCCCGGAGCCCGTCGATCGGGTCGGCGGAGAGCATGACCACCTCGGTCAGTGCCCGCAGGGCGAACGCGACGGCGACGCCGGCCAGCACGAACCGCTGCGCGGCCAGCCCGTGCCGGGCGCCGAGCGCGAGCAGCAGGACCGCGGCGGCCAGCCCGCCGACCAGGGCCGCCGGGGCGACCAGCACGGCCGCCGCACCGGTGGTGATCGCGACGGTGGCGGCCAGGCCGGCGCCCTGGGTGATGCCGATGACGTCGGGACTGGCCAGGGGATTGCGGGCGACACTCTGGATCAGCGTGCCGGCGATCCCGAAGGCCGCACCGGCCGTCGCGGCCAGCACGAGCCGGGGCAGCCGCAGGTCGAGCACCACCAGGTCGTACGGGGTGCCGGCGCCGGAGAGCGCGCGGAGCACGTCGGCCGGCGCGACGTACGGGGTGCCGAGGCAGAGGCTGAGCAGCGCGGCGAGGGCGAGCAGCACGGTCGAGGCGAGCGCGACGAGGACCGCGCGGCGGCGCACCTGGAGGCTGGCCGGCCCGACCCGCACCAGCGACCGGCCGGGCAGCCCGGCCAGGCCGGTCGGAGCGGCGGCGGCCGGGGCGACGGTCAGGTCGGGGGCGCTCACGCGGTCACCACCTTGGCGCGGCGGACCAGGTACGCCAGCAGCGGCGCGCCGATCAGCGCGGTGATGATCCCGGCCGGCACCTCACCGGGCGGGGCGATCAGCCGGCCGACGATGTCGGCGCCGAGCAGCAGGGTGGGGCCGAGCAGGGCGGAAACGCCCAGGGTCCAGCGGTGGTCGGCGCCGACCAGGGCGCGGGCCAGGTGCGGCACGGCGAGCCCGACGAAGGCGATCGGCCCGGCCGAGGCGACCGCGGCGCCGGTGAGCAGCACGGCGGCCGCGCCACCGCCGAGGCGTACCAGGCCGATCCGGTGGCCCAGCCCACGGGCGACGTCGTCGCCGAGGGCCAGCGCGTCGAGGCCCCGGGCGACCACCGCGGCCAGGGCCAGCCCGGCCAGGACGAACGGCAGCACCTGGGCGGCGACGCCGAGATCCCGCCCGGTCAGCCCGCCGACGACCCAGAACCGGTACTCCTCGAAGGTGCGCGCGTCGATGCTGAGCAGCGCGTACACCACGGAGGCGAGGCTGGCGTCGAGGGCCGCGCCGATCAGCGCGAGGGTGACCGGGCTGGCGCCCTCGCGGGTCCGGTTGGCGACGGCGAAGACCAGCAGGCCGGCGCCGAGCGCGCCGGCGATGCCGAACCAGACGTACCCGGCGAGGCTGACGACGCCGAGGACGGCGATCGCCAGCACGACGCCGAAGGAGGCGCCGGCGCTGATGCCGAGGATCCGCGGCTCGGCGAGCGGGTTGCGGGTGAGCGCCTGGAAGAGCACCCCGGCGACCGCGAGGGCGAGGCCGACGACCAGACCCAGGGCGGTACGCGGCATCCGCAGCTCGCGCACGATGGTGCTCGCCGTTCCCCCGTCCGGGGCGACCAGGGCGGCCCAGACCTGGCCCACGCCCAGCGGCCGGCTGCCGAGCGCGAGGCTGGCCAGGACGGCCAGGAGCAGCGCCAGCGCGGCCGCGACGGCGACGGCGGTGCGGCGGCCCCGCTGTCCGCCGGTGCGGCGGGCGGCGCCGACCGGACGTGCGGCGAGGGTGGTCACGATGCTCCCGAGCTGGAACTAAGGTACGCCTTACCTTAGCCGAGAGGCCGAGGGTGACCTAAGAGAGCAGTGTCGATAGTCCGTGGACCCGGGCAGACAGGAACCAACCGGGGAAAATCACCCCTACCCTGGGTCCATGCGATTCGACCAGCACACCCTCGTCCTCTTCAGCCGCCCGGCGGACGCGCCGGAGCTGCCCCGGGACGCGGCGGATCTGCTGCACGACACGCACCTGACCCACCAGGCGGGGCTGGTGGAGCAGGGACTCGTGCTCGCCGCCGGCCCGTTCGTGGACCCGGACGACCCGACCCTGCGCGGTCTCGCCGTGCTGCCGATCAGCCCGGACGAGGCCCGCGAGCTGTACGCCAACGACCCGGCGGTGCGCGCCGGCCAACTCGTGGTGCGGGTGGCGAGCTGGCTGGTGCCGGAGGGCAACGTGCGCTACGAGAGCGTCGGCGTGCCCCGCTCAATGCTGGAGGCCGCCGCCGGCGACTGACCCGCCGCCGAGAAGGGCGGAGACAGCGCCGGGAAGCGGGCCGCCGGGAGGGTCAGTCCTCGGAGGCCGGCCGGCTGCTCGGCACGGTGGGCATCGGCCACTGCCCGGTGCGCACCGCCATCGGCGCGTCGAGCTGGTGGTCGCCCCAGACGTACGTCTCGGGCAGCAGGTCGGCGACGGGCACCGGGCGCAGCGCGTCCATCGGCCCGACGATCACCTTGATCGACGGAAAGTAGTCCAGCAGCACCTGGCGGCACCGGCCGCAGGGCGGAATGACGCCCCGCCCCCGGTCACCCACCGCGACGATGGCCTCCAGCTCGCCGGCCCCCTGGGTGGCGGCGGCGCCGATCGCGACCACCTCGGCGCACGGGCCACCGGTGAAGTGGTAGACGTTGACGCCGGTGAAGACCCGGCCGTCGGCGGTCCGGGCCGCGGCGGCGACGGTGTGGTTGTCGCTGCGGCAGCGCAGCTTGGCGACCGCGGTCGCCGCCTGCACCAGCGCGCGGTCGGTGTCCAGCATCGTCATGTCGCCGCCCCCGGATCGGTGTCGCTCGGCGAAAACTCTAGCCCGGCCGGCCCGCCGCTCCGGGCAGCGACGCCGACCGGGTACGGCGGCTGACCGGAGGTAACCCGGGGGCGCTCCGGCGGCGGGCTGCCTATCCTTGGCGACGACATGCAGAATCCAGCCGTACCCGCCGAGGCCGTCACCGTTCGCGACCTGCACCGCCGCCTCTCCTCGCTGATGTTCCGCGACCAGCGCCGCCTGCAGCGGCGGCTGGACGGCGCACGCAAGCTGCGGGAGCCCGAGCGGCGCGACGGCGCGCTCGCCGAGATCGCCGTGGACGTGGCCCGCGCCGAGGCGCGGCTGGCGGACCGGCGGGCCGCCGTGCCGGTGATCACCTATCCGGCGCAGTTGCCGGTCAGCGAGCGCCGGGACGACATCGCCGCCGCGATCCGCGACCACCAGGTGGTGATCGTGGCCGGCGAGACCGGCTCCGGCAAGACCACCCAGCTGCCCAAGATCTGCCTGGAGCTGGGGCGCGGGGTGCACGGCCTGATCGGGCACACCCAGCCCCGGCGGCTGGCCGCCCGGACGGTCGCCGACCGGATCGCCGAGGAACTCGGCACCGAGCTGGGCGACGTTGTCGGCTACAAGGTGCGCTTCAGCGACCAGGTGAGCGACCGCAGCCTGGTCAAGCTGATGACCGACGGCATCCTGCTGGCCGAGTTGCAGACCGACCGGATGCTGCGCCAGTACGACACGTTGATCATCGACGAGGCGCACGAGCGCAGCCTCAACATCGACTTCATCCTCGGGTACCTCCGGCAGCTCCTGCCCCGCCGTCCCGACCTGAAGGTGGTCATCACCTCGGCGACCATCGAGACGGACCGGTTCGCCCGGCACTTCGCCGACGCCGACGGGGAGCCGGCCCCGATCGTCGAGGTCTCCGGGCGGACGTACCCGGTCGAGGTGCGCTACCGGCCGCTGGTCGAGGTGAGCGAGGCCGAGGAGGACGAGGGCGACGACGAGGAGAACGTCCGCGACCAGATCCAGGCGATCGGCGACGCGGTCGAGGAGCTGGCCGCCGAGGGACCCGGCGACATCCTGGTCTTCCTCTCCGGCGAGCGGGAGATCCGGGACACCGCCGACGCGCTGGGCAAGCTGGTGGAGAAGAAACGGTCGCTGCTCGGCACCGAGATCCTCCCCCTGTACGCCCGGCTGTCGACCGCCGAGCAGCACCGGGTCTTCGCCCCGCACCCCGGGCGGCGGGTGGTGCTGGCGACCAACGTCGCCGAGACGTCGCTGACCGTCCCCGGCATCAAGTACGTGGTGGACCCGGGCACGGCCCGCATCTCCCGCTACTCCAGCCGGCTCAAGGTGCAGCGGCTGCCCATCGAGCCGGTCTCGCAGGCCTCGGCCAACCAGCGCAAGGGTCGCTGCGGGCGTACCTCGGACGGCATCTGCATCCGGCTCTACGACGAGCCGGACTTCCTCTCCCGGCCGGAGTTCACCGACCCGGAGATCCTGCGCACCAACCTCGCCTCGGTCATCCTCCAGATGACCTCGATCGGGCTCGGCGACATCGCCGCGTTCCCGTTCATCGACCCACCGGACCGGCGCAACGTCACCGACGGCGTCAACCTGCTGCACGAGCTGGGCGCGCTCGACCCGACCGAGACCGACCCGGCGAAGCGGCTCACCCCGCTGGGCCGGCGGCTGGCCCAGCTACCGGTCGACCCCCGGCTGGCCCGGATGGTGCTGGAGGGCGAGCGCAACGGCTGCGCCACCGAGGTGATGGTGATCGCCGCCGCGCTCTCCATCCAGGACCCGCGCGAGCGGCCGGCGGAGAAGCAGGCGCAGGCCGACCAGGCGCACGCCCGGTTCGCCGACAAGGAGTCCGACTTCGTCGCGTTCCTCAACCTGTGGCGCTACCTGCGGGAGCAGCAGCGGGCGCTGTCGTCGAGCGCGTTCCGCCGGATGTGCAAGGCGGAATACCTGAACTACCTGCGGGTCCGCGAGTGGCAGGACATCGTCAGTCAGTTGCGCCAGGTGCTGCGTACCCCGGACCAGGGCGGCGGCGGGCGCGGCCGGCGCGGCACGACGGAGGTCCCGGAGGCCGGCGGCCGGCGCGGCCCGACCGCGGACCTGCCGGAGGAGATCGACACCCCGAAGGTGCACCAGTCGCTGCTCCCCGGCCTGCTGTCCCACGTCGGGCTCAAGGACGCGCAGAAGCACGAGTACCTGGGGGCGCGCGGTGCGAAGTTCGCGATCTTCCCCGGCTCGGCGCTGTTCCGGAAGCCACCGCGCTGGGTGATGGCCGCCGAGCTGGTGGAGACCTCCCGGCTCTGGGGCCGGGTCGCCGGGCGGGTCGAGCCGGAGTGGGTCGAGCCGCTGGCGCAGCACCTGGTCAAGCGCAGCTACAGCGAGCCGCACTGGGAGAAGAAGCAGGCCGCGGTGATGGCCTACGAGAAGGTCACCCTGTACGGCGTCCCGCTGGCCACCTCCCGCAAGGTCAACTTCGGCCGGATCGACCCGGCGCTGTCGCGGGAGCTGTTCATCCGGCACGCGCTGGTGGAGGGCGACTGGCAGACCCACCACCAGTTCTGGGGGGACAACCAGCGGCTGCTCACCGAGATCGAGGAGCTGGAGAACCGGGCCCGGCGGCGGGACATCCTGGTCGACGACGAGACGATCTTCCACTTCTACGACCAGCGCATCCCCGCCGACGTGGTCTCCGGCCGGCACTTCGACTCGTGGTGGAAGAAGACCCGGCGGGAGCAGCCGGAGCTGCTCACCTTCACCCGCGAGCTGCTCATCAACGCCGGTCGCGGCGGGGTGGACGAGGCCGACTACCCGGACGAGTGGCAGGCCGACGGGGTCGCCCTGCCGCTGACCTACACCTTCGACCCGGGCACCCCGACCGACGGCGTGACCGTGGACATCCCGCTGCCGCTGCTCAACCAGGTGCCGGCGGAGACCTTCGACTGGCAGGTGCCGGGGCTGCGCGAGGAACTGGTCGTCGCGCTGATCCGGTCGCTGCCCAAGGCGGTCCGGCGCAACTTCGTCCCGGTGCCGGACTACGCGCGGGCCGCGCTGGCGGCGATGCCCGCGGGCGAGGAGCCGCTGCTGGACGCGCTGACCCGGCAGCTGCGCCGGATGACCGGCGTCACCGTGCCGCGCGACGCCTGGGACGTCGACCGGCTGCCGGCCCACCTGCGGGTCAGCTTCCGGGTGCTCGACGAGGAGAACAAGCCGGTCGCCGAGGGCAAGGACCTGCCGACCCTGCAACGCCAGCTCCGCCAGGAGGTACGCCAGGTCGTGGCCGCCGCCGCGCCGGACGTGGCCCGCACCGGCCTTCGTGAGTGGAGCATCGACGATCTTCCTCGCACCATCGAGCAGGTCCGGGCCGGTTACGCGGTGACCGCGTACCCGGCGCTGGTCGACGAGGGCGCGACGGTAGGGGTGAAGGTGTTCGACTCCGAGGCCGAGCAGGCCGCGGCGCACTGGGCGGGCACCCGGCGACTGCTGCGGCTGACCGTGCCCTCGCCGGCCAAGTTCCTCCAGGGCCGGCTCTCCAACGAGGCGAAGCTGGCGCTCAGCCGCAACCCGCACGGCGGGGTGCAGGAGCTGATCTCCGACGCCGCCGGAGCCGCGATCGACAAGCTGATCGCCGACGCGGGCGGGCCGGCCTGGGACGCCGAGGGCTTCGCCGCGCTGCGCGAGCGGGTCCGCGCCGACCTGATCGACACGGTGGTCGACGTGATGGACCGGGTCCGCCGGGTCCTCGCCGCCGCGTACGCGGTGGAGCAGCGGCTCGGCGCGACCCGGAACCTGGCCGTGGTGGCCGCCCTGGCCGACATCCGCAACCAGCTCTCCGGGCTGGTGCACAAGGGGTTCATCACCGAGGCCGGGTACGCGCGCCTGCCCGACCTGCTGCGCTACCTGACCGCGATCGAGCGGCGCCTGGACCGGCTGCCGGGCAACCCGCAGCGGGACAAGCAGCAGCAGGACCGGATCGCGGTGGTGCAGAAGGAGTACGCCGACATGCTGGCCGCGCTGCCGCCGAGCCGGCGCAACTCGGCGGCGGTACGGCAGATCCGGTGGATGATCGAGGAGTTGCGGGTGAGCGTCTTCGCCCAGGCGCTCGGCACCCCGTACCCGGTGTCGGAGCAGCGGATCTACCGGGCGATGGACGACGCCGAGGGGCGCTGACCCGCGCCCCTCACGGCAGCACCCTGGCGGCGAGGTCGGCCCCGGCGGCGCGCAGCGCGGCCAGTTCGTGGTCGACGAGCCGCCCGTTGCGCTTGACGAACCGGCCGGCGACCAGCACGTCGGTCACATCGGCCGGCCCGGCCGTGGCCACCACCGCGCCGGCCAGCCGGCCCGGCTCGGGGCGGCCGACCAGGTGTTCCAGGCCGCGCAGCAGCACCACGTCGGCCTGCTTGCCCGGGGTCAGCGAGCCGGTCCGGTCGGCCAGTCCGATCGCGGCGGCGCCGTCGACGGTCGCGGCGCGGAGCAGGTCCCCGGCGGCCGGGGCGAGCGTGGTGTGGTCCCGTCCGACGTCCAGCGCGGCCCGGTGGTGACGGTCGCGCTCCAGCACCAGCGTCGCGCGCAGCTGGTCGAAGAGGCTGTGCCCGGCGGTGACGGCCACGTCGAGGCCGACGGCCGGCCGGGCGCCACGGGCGGCGAAGCGTCCGTACGCCGACGGCCCGTGCCCCATCATCGCCTCGACGCCGGGAGTCACGGTGATCCCGGCGCCGCTGTCCACCAGCAGTCCCACCTCGGCGTCGGTGACGGTGTTGCCGTGGACGAAGTGCAGGTCCGGCCCGAGCAGGCCGGCCCGGTGCAGGGCGGCGACGGCGCCGGCCCGACCGCCGTGGGCGCCGCAACCGACGTGCATCGAGGCGACCAGGCCCAGCTCCCGGGCGACAGCGATGTGCCGCGTGGTCTGCTCCATGGGCGCGTGCTCGTTGCTGAGCATGGCGACCGCCCCGGTGACCAGCCCGGTACGCGCGGCGAGGTCCACCAGGCCGGCACGCCGCTCCGGGTCGCCGTGCCCGTACACCGCGCGGGCCCCGGACTCCGCCAGACCGTCGACGGACGCGTCCGCGTGCTCGTCGCTCCGGGTGGCGTTGCAGTAGTCGAAGACGGTGGTGACGCCGGAGTGCAGCGCCTCGGCCGCGCCGAGCAGGGCGCTGAGCCGCAGATCCGACGGTTCCATCCGGGACGCCACGGTGCCGAGCAGCAGCGGCAGGTACGCCGACAGGCTGAGGTCGGCCCCGAACCCGACCAGCGCCGACTGCCAGAGGTGTCGGTGCGAGTCGACCAGGCCGGGCAGCACGACGTGTCCGCGGACGTCCTGGACGGTGGCGTCGGCCGGGTCGAGCCCGGGGCCGACGGCGACGATCCGGTCGCCGTCGATCAGCACGTCGGCGCGGGGCAGCTCGCCGAGTGCGTCGTCCATGGTCAGCAGGTGGCCGCCGCGCAGGAGCAGCTTGGGCATCGATTCCCCCTCATGTGAAAGCTTTTAGAAAAGCTTTCTCGAAAGCTATCAGGAGGGTTGTCTCCCCGGCAATTCCCGCGCGGGTCGCTATCCTCGCCAAGTGGGCAAGCCGGATCAGGGTCGGGACACCGTTGACGAGATTGTCGCGGCGTGGCAGCGGGAACTTCCCGCCGTCGCGACCCTGGAGCTGGAACTCACCAAACGCGCGACCCGGCTCGGCGCACTGCTGGCGGAGGCGGCGAACCGGGAGCTCGCCGAGGCGGGACTGACCAAGGCCGAGTACGAGGTCCTCGCCGCGCTCAGGGCGACCGGGGCGCCGTACCGCCTGCGCCCGACCGAGCTGGCGAGCCGACTGCTGCTCTCCTCGGGCGGAACCAGCAACCTGCTGCGCCGTCTCACCGACAGTGGACTGGTGGTACGGGAAGCCGACGCGCGCGACGCCCGCAGCTCGTGGGTGCGGCTCACCGACGCGGGGGTCACCACCGCCGAGACCGCCGTACGCGCGGCCACAACCGCCCAGCGCGAACTGCTCGCGGTCGTGCCGGAGAGCACCGGCCGGGTGGTCGCCGACCTGCTCCGCGAGGTCCTGATCGCGCTCGGCGACACACCCCGCGGCTAGAGCGGCTCCACCCCCGGCGGCAGCTCGTCGGTGGCGGTGGCGTCGTGGACGTACTCCAGCAGTATCCGGCGCAGCTCCCGACCGGCGTGGGTCGGCACCACGTCCCGGCGGCGGGCCACCGCGATGGTCCGCCGGACGCCCGGCGGGGCGAGCCGGGTGACCCGGACGCCGGCCCGGCGGGCGACCACGATGCCGGGCACCAGGGCGATGCCCAGCCCGGCCTCGACGAAGCTGAGCACGGCGTCCATCTCGCCGCCGTCGACCGAGATGCTCGGTTCGAAGCCGGCCTCCCGGCAGGCCTGGATGGTGGCGTCGCGCAGGTCGTAGCCCTCGCGGAACATCACCAGGGGCTGGTCACGCAGGTCGGTGATGCGCAGCTGACCGTTGTCCCGGGCGGCGGGCAGCGGGTCCACCGACGCGACGACGAGGCTCTCCCGCAGGATCGGGTCGACGCGCAGCCCCGGGTCGGCGCCCTGGGCCGGCATGATGATCAGCGCCAGGTCGAGGTCGCCGCGCAGCAGGTCACGGACCAGGTCCTGGGAGCCGCCCTCCTCCACCCGCAGGTCCACGGTGGGGTGGGCGTCGCGGAACCGGCGCAGCACCGGTGGGGCGAGCGAGGTGGCCAGGCTGGGGGTGGCGCCGAGGCGGACCCGGCCCCGGCGCAGGCCGACCAGCTCCTGCACCTCGCGGGTGGCGGTGTCGACGTCGGCGAGGATCCGCTTGGCCAACGGCAGCAGCACCTCGCCGGCAGCGGTGAGGGCGATGTTGCCCCTTACCCGTTCGAAGAGCGGGGCCCCCAGGTCGGTCTCCAGGGCGTGAATTTGCTTACTCAGTGAGGGCTGGGTTATGCCGACGAGGTCGGCGGCTTGGGTGAAATGTCGTACTTCTGCGACCGCCACGAAGTACTTGAGCTGATGGAGCTGCATATACATAGCTTATGGCTATCAAGACTGCGAGGTCGATGCATTGGACGACTGATCAAAGTCCTCCTAGCGTCGGTCGGGTGGTAATCACGAAAACTCGGTCGCCCATCCGCTCGAACGTCGGCCTGAAGGCCGTCATGGCGGTGACGGGCATCCTCCTGGTGCTCTTCCTCGTCGTCCACATGCTGGGGAACCTGAAGATCTTCACCGGCGAGACGTCGTTCGACCACTACGCGCACTGGCTGCGCGACATCGGCGCGCCGCTGCTGCCGCACACCTGGTACCTGTGGATCCAGCGGACCGTGCTCACGGTCGCGGTGGTCGCGCACATCGTGGCCGCCACCGTGCTGGCCCGCCGTGCCCGCGCCGCCCGCCCGGTGAAGTACGCCCACCGCAAGAAGATCCAGGGCAGCTACGCCGCGCGCACGATGCGCTGGGGTGGGGTGATCATCCTGCTCTTCGTGATCTACCACATCCTGGACCTGACCACCGGTCACCTGAACCCCCAGGGCGACGCCAGCAACCCGTACGGCAACGTGGTCGCGGACTTCGCGCCGGAGCGCTGGTACGTCACGCTCTTCTACACCCTGGCGATCGTCACCGTCGGTTTCCACCTGCGGCACGGCATCTTCAGCGCGCTGCGCAGCCTGGGCCAGCAGACCCCGAAGGGTGAGCGTCGCAACCGGGCGATCGCGCTGGTCGTCGCCGTCGGCCTCTGCGTCGGCTACCTGGTGGTCCCGTTCGCCGTACTCACCGGATTGGTGTCCTGACCATGGATCTCTTCATCGAGGGCGACCCGATCGCCGACACCAAGGCACCCGAGGGCCCCGTCGAGAAGCGCTGGGAGACCCGCCGCTTCGAGGCCAAGCTGGTCAACCCGGCGAACCGCCGGAAGATGACCGTGATCGTGGTGGGCACCGGCCTGGCCGGCGGCTCCGCCGCGGCGACGCTGGCCGAGCAGGGCTACCGGGTCAAGTCCTACTGCTACCAGGACAGCCCGCGCCGGGCCCACTCGATCGCCGCGCAGGGCGGCATCAACGCCGCCAAGAACTACCGCAACGACGGCGACTCGGTGCACCGGCTCTTCTACGACACCGTCAAGGGCGGCGACTTCCGCTCGCGGGAGTCGAACGTGCACCGGCTGGCCGAGGTCTCGGTCAACATCATCGACCAGTGCGTGGCGCAGGGCGTGCCGTTCGCCCGCGAGTACGGCGGCCTGCTCGACACCCGCTCCTTCGGTGGCGCCCAGGTGCAGCGGACCTTCTACGCGCGGGGCCAGACGGGCCAGCAGCTGCTGCTCGGGGCGTACCAGGCGCTGGAGCGGCAGATCGGCCTGGGCAACGTGGAGATGAACGCCCGGCACGAGATGCTGGAGCTGGTCGTCGTCGACGGCAAGGCCCGGGGCATCGTCGTCCGGGACCTGGTCACCGGCGAGATCAGCACCGAGATGGCCGACGCCGTCGTGCTCGCCTCCGGCGGCTACGGCAACGTCTTCTACCTCTCCACCAACGCCAAGGGCTGCAACGTCACCGCCACCTGGCGGGCGCACCGCAAGGGCGCGTACTTCGCCAACCCCTGCTACACGCAGATCCACCCGACCTGCATCCCGGTCTCCGGCGACCACCAGTCGAAGCTGACCCTGATGAGCGAGTCGCTGCGCAACGACGGCCGGGTCTGGGTGCCGAAGGCCAAGGGCGACGACCGCGCGCCGCGGGACATCCCCGAGGACGAGCGGGACTACTACCTGGAGCGGATCTACCCCTCCTTCGGCAACCTGGTCCCCCGCGACATCGCCTCCCGCGCCGCGAAGAACGTCTGCGACGAGGGCCGGGGCGTCGGCCCGACCAAGCTCGGCGTGTACCTCGACTTCGCCGACGCCATCAACCGGCTGGGCCGCAAGGCGATCGAGGCCAAGTACGGCAACCTCTTCGAGATGTACGAGCGGATCACCGGCGAGGACCCGTACGAGGTCCCGATGCGGATCTACCCCGCCGTGCACTACACGATGGGCGGCCTCTGGGTCGACTACGACCTCCAGTCGACCATCCCGGGTCTGTTCGTGATCGGTGAGGCGAACTTCTCCGACCACGGCGCGAACCGGCTCGGCGCCTCGGCGCTGATGCAGGGCCTGGCCGACGGCTACTTCGTGCTGCCCAGCACGATCGCCCACTACCTGGCCACCGGCCCGCTGGAGAACGTCGACGCCAGCCACCCCGAGGCGATCGCGGCCCGCCGCGACGTCGAGGACCGGATCACCCGGCTGCTGGCGGTCAACGGCGACCGGACCGTGGACTCGTTCCACCGGGAGCTGGGCCAGATCATGTGGGAGCACTGCGGCATGGAGCGCAGCGAGGCCGGGCTGCGCAAGGCCATCGACGAGATCCGCACGCTGCGGGACGAGTTCTGGCAGCGGGTGCGGGTGCCGGGCGACGGCGAGGGGCTCAACCAGTCGCTGGAGAAGGCCGGCCGGGTGGCCGACTTCTTCGAGCTGGCCGAGCTGATGTGCATCGACGCCCTGCACCGCGAGGAGTCCTGCGGCGGCCACTTCCGGGCCGAGCACCAGACCCCGGACGGCGAGGCGCAGCGCGACGACGACCGGTTCGCCTACGTGGCGGCCTGGGAGTACACCGGCACCGGTGAGCCGGTCGTGCTGCACAAGGAAGACCTGAAGTTCGAATACGTCCACCCGACGCAGCGGAGCTACAAGTGAACCTGACCCTGCGCATCTGGCGCCAGTCCGGCCCTGAGGACAAGGGTCGGATGGTGACCTACCAGGTCGACGACGTCTCCCCGGACATGTCGTTCCTGGAGATGCTCGACGTCCTCAACGAGCGGCTCATCCTCCAGGGCGAGGAGCCGGTCGCGTTCGACCACGACTGCCGCGAGGGCATCTGCGGCATGTGCGGTCTGATGATCAACGGCGACGCGCACGGGCCGCAGCGCGGCACCACCGCCTGCCAGCTGCACATGCGGCAGTTCTCCGACGGCGAGACGATCGACATCGAGCCGTGGCGGGCCCGCGCCTTCCCGGTCATCAAGGACCTGGTGGTCAACCGGAGCGCCTTCGACAAGATCATCGCCGCCGGCGGGTACATCACCGCCCCGACCGGCAGCGCCCCCGAGGCGCACTCCACGCCGGTGGCCAAGGCCAACGCGGACGCCGCCTTCGAGTCGGCCGCCTGCATCGGCTGCGGCGCCTGCGTGGCGGCCTGCCCCAACGGCTCCGGCATGCTCTTCACCGCCGCCAAGCTCACCCAGCTCTCGCTGCTGCCGCAGGGCCAGCCGGAGCGCTACACCCGGGTGATCGGCATGGTCGACGCGCACGACGAGGCCGGCTTCGGCGGCTGCACCAACGCCGGTGAGTGCACCGTGGTCTGCCCGAAGGGCATCCCGCTCAACACCATCGGCCGGCTCAACCGCGACTACCTGAAGGCCACCACCAAGGGCGCGGGCACCCCCGGCTCCTGACCGCCAGTTGCGCACCGACCGCCGCATCCCCCCCGGGGGTGCGGCGGTCGGCGTTTTCCCAGGGGTACGGCGGGAAAGCAGCGCCGGCGCCGGCCCGGGCGGCCCGCCCGGTTCAAGCCGCCCACTCGGGGTAGCAGTCCCATGGACGGCACCGAGAGGGGACGATCAGGCGTGAAGGCACTGACCTGGCACGGCAAGCGTGACGTCCGGGTGGAGGAGGTACCCGACCCGCGGATCGAGGAGCCCACCGACGCGATCGTCCGGATCACCTCCACCGCGATCTGCGGCTCCGACCTGCACCTGTACGAGGTGCTCGCGCCGTACCTGAAGCCCGGCGACGTCCTCGGGCACGAGCCGATGGGCATCGTCGAGGAGGTCGGCCCGGGCGTGACCCGGCTCAAGCCGGGCGACCGGGTCGTCATCCCGTTCAACATCTCCTGCGGTGACTGCTGGATGTGCCGGCGGCAGCTCTACGCCCAGTGCGAGACCACCCAGGTCACCTCTGAGGGCAAGGGCGCGGCGCTGTTCGGCTACACCTCGCTCTACGGCTCCGTCCCCGGCGGCCAGGCCGAGTACCTGCGGGTCCCGCACGCCCAGTTCGGCCCCGTCAAGATCCCGGAGACCGGCGCGGACGAGCACTACCTCTACCTCAGCGACATCCTGCCCACCGCCTGGCAGGCGGTGAAGTACGCCGACACCCCGCCCGGCGGCACCCTCGCCGTCTTCGGGCTGGGGCCGGTGGGCCAGTTCTGCGCCCGGATCGGCCGCCACCTGGGCGCCGACCGGGTGATCGGGCTCGACCTGGTGCCGGAGCGGCTGGAGATGGCCCGCCGGCACGGCATCGAGACCCTCGACGTCAGCGAGCTCGAGGACGTGCCGGCCACCCTGGCCGACCTGGTCGACGGGCGGGGCCCGGACGCGGTGATCGACGCGGTCGGCATGGAGGCGCACGGCGCCACCTCGGGCAAGCTGGCCCAGGCCGCCGCCGGGCTGCTGCCCGACAAGCTCGCCCAGGCCATGACCGACAAGGTCGGCGTCGACCGGCTCGTGGTGCTCAAGGCCGCGATCAAGGCGGTCCGCCGGGGCGGCACCGTCTCCATCTCCGGCGTCTACGGCGGCGAGGTGGACCCGCTGCCGCTGATGGAGATGTTCGACCGGGGCATCCAACTGCGGATGGGGCAGTGCCACGTGCGCCGCTGGACCGACGAGATCATGCCGCTGCTCTCCGGCGACGACGACCCGCTGGGCGTGGCGGACCTGCGTACCCACCGGGTGCCGCTGGCGCGGGCGCCGCAGGCGTACGAGATGTTCCAGAAGAAGCAGGACGGCTGCGTCAAGGTCGTGCTCGCACCGTGAGCCGGGTGGTGGTGGTCACCGGGGCGACCAGCGGCATCGGCCGCGCGGCCGCCCGGGAGTTCGCCGGGCGCGGGGACCGGCTGGTCCTCGCCGCCCGCTCCCCCGCCACCCTGACCGAGGTACGCCGCGAGTGCCGCGACGCCGGCGCCGAGGTGCGCGAGGTGCCCACCGACGTGACCGCCCCCGGCGCGCTCGACGCCCTGGCGGAGGCGGCGCTGCGGGAGTTCGGCCGGATCGACGTCTGGGTGCACACCGCGGCGGTGATGGCGTACGGGCGCTTCGAGGAGATCCCGGCGGAGGTCTTCGACCAGGTGGTGCGGACCGACCTGCTCGCCTCCGCCGGGGTGGCCCGGGTCGCGCTGCGGCAGTTCAAAGCCGCCGGCGGCGGCACCCTGATCCTCACCGGCTCGGTGCTCGGGCACATCACCGCGCCCTACATGAGCGGCTACGTCACCAGCAAGTGGGGCCTGCACGGCCTGGTCCGGACGTTGCAGCAGGAGTCGCGGGACCTGCCCGGGGTGCACGTCTGCCTGGTCACCCCCGGCAGCGTGGACACCCCGGTCTACCAGCAGGCCGCCAACTACCTGGGCCGGATGGGCCGGCCGCCGCTGCCGATCACCACCCCGCAACGGGTGGCCCGGGCGATCGTGGACTGCGCCGACCGGCCCCGCCGGGAGATCTCGGTGGGCCGGGTCAACCTGATCATGCGGGCCGGCTTCACCGTGCTGCCCGGCGTCTACGACGCGCTGGTGGGGCCGCTGATGCGCTGGGGCGGGCTGACCGACCGGCAGGTGTCGCCGCACGAGGGCGTGGTTTTTGCCCCCAACCCGGCCGGCGAGGCCGTCCGCGGCGGCTGGCTGCCCGACCTGCCGCGCCTGGCCCGCACGGTCGGCAACACCGCCACCTCAGCGGTCACCGCCGGCGCCGCCGCCCTCCGCCGCCTCCGCTGACCACTTCACCCCCCGTCCTCCCTCCTCCCCCCACCACCCCCCCACCCCACCTCCCCGCCGCGCCATCTTCTGGCCGCACTTTCCGAGAAAGCGTGGCTATGGCGCGCGGAATAGCCACGCCGTCTCTGAAAGTGCGCGGGTGCGGGGGCGTGCCGGGCGACGTGGGGACGGTTTCTTGGAAAGTGCGCGGGTGGGGGTGTGGGTGCGGCGGCGGTCCGGCGCGGGGGTGACGCGGTGGCTACCGTGTATTCGGGAGACGGCGGAGGGGACGTGGCGATGCGGGCACCAGCGGACCGGGAACTCGACCGGGCACTCGGCGGGCGGCTGTGGCGGATGACAGGGCTGGCCGCGGTGGCCGGGCTGGCCTGGGCGGCGCGGGACGTGCCGGCGGCGCTGGGCGGGCGGCTGACCGGGGCCCGGGCGGAACGGGCCGCCCGCTCCCCCCAGTTCCGCGACGGCACCTTCCACAACCGGGCCGCCACCCGGACGATGACCACCGGTGACCCGGGCCGGAACCTGGTCTGGGAGCTGATCTTCGGCAAGCAACGCCGGCGCCCCACCGCCCCGGTCCCGCTGCTGCCCCCGACGCCCCCGCCCGCGACCGACGTCGAACGCGAACTCAACATCGTCTGGTACGGCCACGCCTCCGCGCTGATCGAGATCGAGGGGCGGAAGGTCCTGATCGACCCGGTGTGGAGCGACCGCTGCTCCCCGTCCGCCGCGGTCGGGCCGAGGCGGCTGCACCAGCCCCCGGTACGCCTGGCGGACCTGCCCCCGGTCGACGCGATCCTGATCTCCCACGACCACTACGACCACCTCGACATGGCCACCGTGCAGGAGCTGACCCGGCGACAGTCCGCGCCGTTCCTGGTGCCGCTGGGGGTCGGCGCCCACCTCGACCGGTGGGGCGTGCCGGCGGAGCGGATCGTCGAGCTGGACTGGTCGGAGCGGCACCGGGTGGGTGGGCTCGAGATCATCGCCACCGCCGCCCAGCACTTCTCCGGCCGGGGGCTGCGCCGCGACGGCACCCTCTGGAGTTCCTGGGTGGTCGCCGGCGCGCACCGCAAGGTCTTCTACACCGGCGACTCCGGCTATTTCGACGGGTACGCCGAGATCGGCGCGGAGCACGGGCCGTTCGACGTGACCCTGATGCAGATCGGCGCGTACGACCGGGCGTGGCCGGCCATCCACATGTTCCCCGAGGAGGCCGTCTCGGCCCACCTCGACCTGCGCGGCGGGCTCTTCCTGCCGGTGCACTGGGCGACGTTCAACCTGGCCCTGCACGACTGGTCCGAGCCGGTGGACCGGCTCTGGGCCGAGGCGAAGGCGCGCGACGTGCGGCTGGCGGTGCCCCGCCCCGGCGAGCGGGTGGTGGTCGACGACCCGCCGCCGGTGGACGGCTGGTGGCAGGCGGTCGCCTGACGTACCCGCCGCCGGTGCCGGCCCGCCGGCCGTCACCCTGGCCGGGCGCTCAGAGGACGAAGGCGTCGGTCCAGAGGGCGCCGGAGCGGCCGGAGAGGGCGTCCAGCATGGCGACCGCCTGGCCGTCGGTGAGCTGGGCGACGAAGTCGACGATGGCCCGGCCGCGGGCCCGGCCGATCCGATCCGCCGTACGCGGGTGCAGTTCCGCCTCGGCCAGCTCGACCAGGTCGTGCAGCCGGCGCGGCAGCCGGGACTCCTCCTCCGGGTCGAGCAGCCACTCCCACAGCGCCTCGACCAGCGCGCCCAGCAGCCGGGCCTGGCCCCGCTGGTGCAGGGCCAGGTCGGGGCGGGCCAGCACGAACCGGTGGTGGACGAACTTGAGCACCTGCACCTCGTGCCACTGGGCCGGGGCGAGCAGCACGTGCCCGGAGCGCACCGACGGCCGGCGGACCACGGTGATCGCGTCCACGAAGCGAGCGGTCCAGCGGGCGGAGAAGCGGGCCACGTACTGCTCGGCCTCGATCGAGCCGTCGAAGGGCATGGCCAGCAGGCCCTCGACCAGTTCCTGGCGGACGTGCTCGACGGCGGCGGCGAACGCGTCGTCGTCGGCGATCCAGCCGTCCTTGCGGTGCAGCTGGCGGCGCAGCCGCTCGATCGCCGAGCCGGGCCGGCGCGCCGCGCCGGTCAGCGCCGCGTCGGTGACCGCGCGCAGGTGACCGCCCTCCCGCTGCCAGGCCATCAGCTCGGCGGCGACCGCCCCCTGCTGGAGCACCCCCACCCGGTAGAAGTCCTCCACGTCGTGGATCGCGTACGCGATGTCGTCGGCCGTGTCCATCACCGAGGCCTCGACGGTCTGCTGCCAGTCGGCGATCCGGCCGGCGAACGGCTCCCGGGCCTGCCGCAGGTCGGCCAGCTCGGTCCGGTACGCGCCGAACTTCGCCGACCCGCTCTCCGGGTCGTCGGGCGGGACGGCCGCGCCCCGGGGCGCCGGGGTGAGGTGCCGCGGGTGCGGGTCCGGATGGTCCAGCCGGGTCCACGGGTACTTCAGCAGGGCCGCGCGGACCGCGGCGGTGAGGTCGAGCCCGGTGGTGGCCGCGCCCCGGATCTCGGTGCTGGTGACGATCCGGTACGACTGCGCGTTGCCCTCGAAGCCGTCCGGCAGGCCGAGCCGCTGCCGGGCCAGCCGGTCCAGCACCCGCTCCCCCAGGTGCCCGAACGGCGGGTGGCCGAGGTCGTGGGCGAGCGCGGCGGCCTCGACCACGTCCGGGTCGAGGCCGCCGAGTTCGTCGAGGAGCCGACGGTGTGCCGGGTCGGCGGTGAGCCGCTCGGCGATCGCCCGGGCCACCTGGGCGACCTTGAGGCTGTGGGTGAGCCGGTTGTGCACCAGCAGGCCGGACCCACCCGGGCTGATCACCTGGGTGACGCCGTTGAGCCGGGCGAAGAACGGCGAGCCGACGATCCGGTCCCGGTCGGCCCGGAACGGGCTGGCGGCCAGGTCGCCGAGCGCCCGGGCGCTGCCGCCGAAGAGCCGGCGGGCCCGCGGATCCGCTGGTTGTTCCATGATCGCAACGCTAGCGCAGGCGCGTCGGGCGGGTATGGCGAGCGCCGTCGGGGGCGGGCGGCAGAATGCAGCACGGAACCCACAGCGAAGGCGGATCAAGATCGTGACCCAGTCAGTTCATCAGCGGATCGCCGACGAGCTCGGCGTCGCGGAGCGTCAGGTGCGGGCGGCCGTGGAGCTGCTCGACGGCGGCGCCACCGTGCCGTTCATCGCCCGCTACCGCAAGGAGGCCACCGGCCTGCTCGACGACGCGCAGCTGCGCACCCTCGAGGAGCGGCTGCGGTACCTGCGTGAGCTGGACGAGCGGCGGGCCGCCGTGCTGGAGTCGATCCGCGGCCAGGGCAAGCTCGACGAGGCCCTGGAAGCGCAGATCATGGCGGCCGACTCGAAGTCCCGCCTGGAGGACATCTACCTGCCGTACAAGCCCAAGCGGCGGACCAAGGCGCAGATCGCCCGCGAGGCCGGGCTGGAGCCGCTCGCCGACACCCTGCTCGCCGACCCCGCGCGGGACCCGCGCGAGACGGCGGCCGGCTTCGTCGACGCCGACCGGGGCGTGGCCGACGCCGCCGCCGCGCTGGAGGGCGCCCGGGCCATCCTGATCGAGCGCTTCGGCGAGGACGCCGACCTGATCGGCACCCTGCGCGAGCAGATGTGGTCGCGGGGCCGGCTGGTCTCCCGGGTACGCGACGGCCAGGAGGCCGCCGGCGCCAAGTTCGCCGACTACTTCGACTTCGCCGAGCCGTACCCCAGGCTGCCCTCGCACCGGATCCTGGCGATGTTCCGGGGCGAGAAGGAGGGCGTGCTCGACCTGACGATGGACCCGGAGGCCGAGGGCGACACCGACGCCGTGGTCACCGGCCCGACCCGGTACGAGGCGGCCATCGCCGGCCGGTTCGGGATCAGCGACCAGGGGCGACCCGCCGACAAGTGGCTCGCCGACACGGTGCGCTGGTCCTGGCGTACCCGGATCCTCATCCACCTCGGCGCGGACCTGCGGATGCGGCTGTGGCAGGCGGCGGAGGAGGAGGCCGTCCGGGTCTTCGCCACCAACCTGCGTGACCTGCTGCTCGCCGCGCCCGCCGGCACCCGCGCGACGATGGGCCTGGACCCGGGCCTGCGCACCGGCGTCAAGGTCGCGGTGGTCGACGCCACCGGCAAGGTGGTCGCCACCGACACCATCTACCCGCACGAGCCGCGCCGGCAGTGGGACGCCTCGATCGAGACCCTGGCGAAGCTCGCCGGGGCGCACGGCGTCGAGCTGGTCGCCATCGGCAACGGCACCGCCAGCCGGGAGACCGACAAGCTCGCCGGTGACCTGATCAAGCGGTACCCGCAGCTCAACCTCACCAAGGTGGTGGTCTCCGAGGCCGGCGCGTCGGTCTACTCCGCCTCCGCGTACGCCTCCCAGGAGCTGCCCGGGCTGGACGTGTCGCTGCGCGGCGCGGTCTCCATCGCCCGCCGTCTCCAGGATCCGCTCGCCGAGCTGGTCAAGATCGACCCGCGCTCGATCGGCGTCGGGCAGTACCAGCACGACCTGTCCGAGGTGAAGCTCTCCCGCTCGCTCGACGCGGTGGTCGAGGACTGCGTCAACGCGGTCGGGGTGGACGTCAACACCGCCTCGGCGCCGCTGCTGACCCGGGTCTCCGGCATCGGCGCCGGCCTGGCCGAGAACATCGTGCTGCACCGGGACGCCAACGGCCCGTTCCGGTCCCGGGCGGAGCTGAGGAAGGTGCCCCGGCTCGGCCCGAAGGCGTTCGAGCAGTGCGCCGGCTTCCTGCGCATCCCCGGCGGCGACGACCCGCTGGACTCCTCCAGCGTGCACCCGGAGGCGTACCCGGTGGTGCGGCGGATCCTCACCACCACGGGGCAGGACCTGCGCTCCCTGATCGGCAAGTCGGCGATCCTGCGGGGGCTGCGGGCCACCGACTTCGTCGACGAGACGTTCGGCCTGCCCACCGTCACCGACATCCTCACCGAGCTGGAGAAGCCGGGCCGCGACCCGCGGCCGGAGTTCCGCACCGCCACCTTCGCCGAGGGGGTGGAGAAGCTCAGCGACCTGACCCCGGGGATGCTGCTGGAGGGCGTGGTCACCAACGTCGCGGCGTTCGGCGCGTTCGTCGACGTCGGCGTCCACCAGGACGGCCTGGTGCACGTGTCGGCGATGTCCCACACCTTCGTCAAGGACCCGCGGGACGTGGTCAGGTCCGGCGACGTGGTCCGGGTCAAGGTGCTCGACGTGGACGTGCCCCGCAAGCGGATCTCGCTCACCCTCCGGCTGGACGAGGACGCCGCCGGCAGCGCCGGTCGCCCGTCGGCCTCGGCCGAGGGCGGGCGCCGGGAGCGTGGCGGGGCGCGCGGCGACCAGGGTGGGCGGACCGCTTCCGATACCCGCGGGCAGCGCGGGGGATCCGACGCGCGCGGCGGCTCCGAGCCGCGGGGCACTGACGGGCGTGGCGGCACCGGCGGCACCGGCGGACGTGGCGGCACCGGCGGACGTGGCGGCACCGGCGGACGTGGCGGCACCGGCGGACGTGGCGGCGGCGAAGGCGGGCAGCGCGGGGAGCGGGACGGCGGGCGCGGCGGGCCGCAGCAGCGGCAGGGCCGTGGCGGCTCTGCACCCGCCCCGGTGAACGACGCGATGGCCGAGGCGCTGCGGCGGGCCGGCCTGGCCTGACCCCGGCGGTATCGCGTGGTCCCGCCTGCGCGGCGATCACGCGATGCCGGTGCGCAGGGGGGCGATCACGCGATGCCGGTGGGCAGGGTCCGTTGTCTCCACCGGCGCCGCTCGGCGGTGCCTGCCTGGCACCTCCTTGGGCAGGCACCGCCGGCCAATGTGTGCGGCATGTCGACCGCGCGTGTCGGGCCGGGCCGGCGTGTGACTATCGAGCGATATGCCTGTGAGGCATATTTATGACTCACAGGCATATCGCTCACCACGGTCCATGCCGTGAACGACCTGACTCTGCGTAACGCGTCAGCCGAGAGTGGCGTGGCCCGACCAGCTGCGGCGGCGGTGGAACGGCCCACCGCCTGCCTCCCCCTCGCGGCTGGACGAGGCGGCAGGACCAACTGGGGCGACCAGGCAGGACCCCACCAGGCGACCAGGCAGCACCGGACCGGGAGCTGGGCGGGGCCGGACCGGGAGCTGCACGGGGCCGGACCGGGAGCTGGGCGGGGTCGGACCGGAGCTGGGCGGGGTCGGACCGGAGCTGGGCAGGACCGACCCGGTCGAGCACGCAGGGCGCGCCCGAGGCGGAGGCCCGGGGTGGTGGGCGTACCGTCGCGGCATGGGTGCGGACGACGGCCTGGAGTGGCGCGAGCGGCAGCGACGGGCGGTGCGGGCGCACGCGGAGGCCGCCGATCGGCAGCGGGCGGCCGAGCACGCGGAGGCCGCGGAACTGGTCGCCTGGTTCGCCGCCGAGGCGACCCGGCGCGGCCTGCGCACCACGCCGCTGGTCGCCCGCGGGCACGACGGTCGCGGTCGCTACCGGACCCGGCTGACCGGCTGGTACGTCGACCGGGCCGGAACCCGGGCGGTGGATACGGCGGGCCGGTTCCACCTGCTCAGCGTGCCGCCCAGCCTGCGCGGCCGGCTCTTCGGCGTCGACCCCGAGCCCGACCCGGCGCCGCTGGTGCTCGGCCGCGGCGGCCGGGACGGCGAGTCGATCCCGCTGCGGACGCTGCTCACCCGCCGACTGGAGGCTGGGGACGACTGGCGGTGACCCGGCCGGCGCGCCGGCCCACCCGCCACCACCACAGCTGCTGCACGGCGAGGGTGGCCAGCCCGGCGAGCACGATCGCGCAGATGTTGATCACGAGCTGGAGCGCCGACCCGGCCGCCTCGTGCCACACCCCGTACGCGGTGGCGACGGCGACGTTCGCGGCGGCCGGCACCGTGGTGACCGAGATCAGCACACCGACCAGCGAGCCGGACTTCTTCGCGGTGAGCGAGAGCATCCCGGCGATCCCGGCGAGGATGCCGACGACCCAGGAGAGCGCGTCGGGCCGCCAGATGAAGTCGGTCAGCGGCCGCTCGGCGAGCAGCATCTCCCGGTTGACCAGGTCGGCGGCGGTGAGCGCCCAGGTGCTCAGCACGGTGGCCACCATGGCGGCCAGGAAGCCCACCGTCAGCGCCTGCATCGAGCGGACGATGGTGCGGGGCTTGCGGCGCAGCAGCGCGACGCAGAGCGCGGCGAGGGGGCCGAACTCGGGGCCGACCACCATCGCGCCGACGATCAGGATCGGCTGGTCCAACAGCACGCCCACTCCGGCGATCATCGTGGCGACGATGATCAGGGCCAGGTACGTCCCGGTCAGTTCGGTCTGCTCGCCAGTCTTGGCGGCGATCTCGTCCCAGACGACCGCGTCCTCGCCGTGACCGGGGGCATCCCGGGCGGCCTGCTTCGCGGCCCGGGACAGGGTCAGCTCGACGTCGTCGGCGGAGATCCCGCCGTGCGCCTCGACCCCCAGCTCCTGCAACTGGTGCAGCACCCGGTCGGCGCTCTCCCGGACCACGTCGCAGAGGACCAGGTCGCCGGGGGGCTGCCGGGCCGCGCCGGGGATCACGGCCAGGTGCGCCACCCCCGGGTTGTCGGCGAGCAGGTCGGCCACCTGGGACGACCGGTCGGCCGGCGCGATGATCCTCAAGTGCAGCAAGAATCGCTCCCCTCGAGGCACGAACCACCGGGCGCGGCCCGGAGAACCCTACCGCCGCCGGGGCCCGTCGCCACGGCGCACCTTCGGGATGTCGGCCCTCCCGGTCCACGCCGGACGGGCAACGGTCCGGCGCCGCTCGCCCCGCACGGGAGCGGCGGACGGCCGAACTCCGACGAGACGGCGAGACGGCGCAAGAGTGCGAAAACCGGACGAACGTGCGTTTATGGGATATAACCCCTAACGGCAACGCTAACCGGATTTCTAGCGCAGGACGGGACAATGACCCAGACACGAAGCAGGCCGAAGGCCGCACCACGGGCATCCTTCCGGGGCGACATCGAGGGACTGCGCGCCCTGGCGGTCCTGCTGGTACTGGTCGGCCACGCCGGTAGCCAGTTCATCCCCGGCGGCTTCGTCGGCGTGGACGTCTTCTTTGTGATCTCAGGCTTCCTGATCACCGGCCTGCTCGTCGAGGAACTCGACCGCACCGGACGGATCTCGCTGGTGGGCTTCTACGCCCGACGGGCGAAGCGGCTGCTGCCCGCCGCCGGCCTGGTGCTCGTGGTCACCCTGCTGCTCACGTACCTGTTCCTGCCGAAGGTCCGCTTCTCCAACATCGCGTGGGACGTGGTGAGCAGCGCGCTGTACGTGATGAACTGGCGGCTCGCCGAGCAGTCGGTGGACTACATGTTCGTCGACCAGGCACCCAGCGTCCTGCAGCACTACTGGTCGCTCAGCGTCGAGGAGCAGTTCTACCTGATCTGGCCGCTGCTGCTGCTCGGGTTGGCCGTTCTCGGTGGCCGGCGACGGCTACGCCGCGGGGTGCTGATGGTCGGGTTCGCCGTGGTGGCCCTGCCGTCCTTCGCCTGGTCGGTATACCTGACGTCGGCAGATCGGGCACCGGCGTACTTCGTGACCACCACCCGGATCTGGGAGCTCGCCCTGGGCGGCGCGGTGGCCATCGTCGGTGCCCGACTGCATCGCACCCCCCGTCCGCTCGCCGTCGTGCTCGCCTGGTCCGGGTTGGTCACCGTGGTCGCCTCGGCCTTCCTGCTGGACTCCGCGTCGGCCTTCCCCGGGTACGTCGCCCTGCTGCCCACCGCCGGCACAGCGGTGGTGATCGCCTTCGCGGTGGCCGCCGGGCGGGCCGGGCCGGCCGGGCTGCTCAGCCTGCCACCGATGCGCGGCGTCGGCGCGCTGTCGTATTCGCTCTACCTGTGGCACTGGCCGCTGCTGATCGTCGCCGACTACCGGTTCGGCGAGCTGAGCGCGTCCGCGCGTCTGGCGGTGGTCGCGCTCTCCGCGGTGCCGGCGGTCCTCACCTACCATTTCGTCGAGAACCCCATCCGCCGATCGCAGGCGTTGCACTGGCAGCCGGCGCAGGCGCTGGGCATCGGCGCCCTCTCCACCGCCACGGCGGTGATCGCCGGCCTGCTCTTCCAGCTGACCGTCTGGTCGCCGGCCCGACCGCCGCTGTCCACGTCCGCGGTGCCGCCACTGGGCGGCAGCAGCGCGTCGGCGGGCGCCCCCGCCCCGGCCGGGCCGCCGGGAGCCGCCGTCCTGAGCAAGTCGCCCCGGGGTGACCAGGCCGGGAGACCGGTCGACCGGGTCGACTCGATCACCCCCGACCCGCTGGTCGCCGCGAAGGACGTCCCGGCGACGACCCGCACCAACTGTCACGTCCAGCAGAACAGCAGCGAGCCACTGACCTGTGTGTACGGGGTCAAGGACGCCTCCTACACCGTCATGCTCGCCGGCGACTCGCACGCCGCGCAGTGGCTGCCGGCGCTGGAGGCGGTCGCGGTGCAGCGGAAGTGGCGGGTGGTGACGCACACCAAGTCCTCGTGCCCGTTCCTGGCGATGGAGGTGGCGCTGGACGGCCGGCCGTACACCAGTTGCACAGAGTGGAACCAGCGGGTCCGCGACCAGCTGCGCGCCGACCCGCCCGACCTGCTGCTGGTGGGCAACTCCCATTACCTGACAGTGCGCGACGGCGAGTTGGTGACCCGGGACGCGCACGACATCCTGGCCGACGGGCTACGGAACACCTGGCGGGAGATGACCGGGATCGGAGTGCCGGTGGTGGTGCTCCGGGACCCGCCGTACCACCGTCAGGACCCGGTCGAGTGCGTCTCCGCCAACCCGGAGCGGCTCACCCGGTGCGCACCGCCGCGTGACGAGGTGCTGGCTGCCGGGGGTGGCATCGCCCAGGAGCGGGCCGCCAAGGGACAGTCGGGGGTCCACCTGGTCGACCTCAACGACGCGATCTGTCCCACCGACCGCTGCGCGGCGGTCATCGGCGGCGTACTGGTCTACCGGGACACCAACCACCTCACCGCCACCTACGCCCAGACGCTCGCGCCCCGGCTCGACAGCGCCCTGGCCGCCGTACGAACACCCGGAAGCTGACCGCATCGACCCCTGTCCCCGCGCCAGTTGTGGCGCGGGGACAGGGGTCGAGCCCGCCACAGGGGTGGGTGAGCAGGGCGGAGTGATCCGCCGCGACCGCGGTCAGTCGGCCGGGCCGCCGGCCTCCGCCCCGACCGGGGCCGCCGCGATGCCGTAGCAGTTCATCCGCCGCCCCTCCTGGGTGGTCCAGGTGCCCCGCAGGGTCCACCCGGCCCGTTGGTAGAAGGCGTTGACGCACTCGTTGTCATCCGCGTCGGTGGTCAGGTGCGCCGAGCTCACTCCGCGTAGCCGGACCGCCTCCCACCAGGCGTCGAGGAGCCGACGGCCGTGCCCGCCGTGCGCCGCGGCCGGGTCGACGCAGATGGAGCTGAGCAGTGCTCCGCGCGTCTCGACCGGCACCTCGCCGCGGTAGGCCACCCCGCGCAGCAGCCGCAGTGCCACCGCGGGACGGCGGACGACGGCCGGCAGGCTCGCCAGCGCCAGCCGGGCGCCCCGCTGGCGAAGCAGTCGGCGGAAGAACAGCTCCGGGGCGACCGTGCCGACCACCACCCCGACCAGCCGACCGTCGGGGTCGCGGGTGACGACCGTGACAGCGTCGGGATCACGAACGAAGCCGGCGTAGAACTCCCGTAGGAACGGCTCGCCGAGACTGGTGAGAAAGAACCGTTCGAAGGCCCGCGCGTGCAGCGCCGCAGCCGTACGAACGTCCTCGGCCCGCAGGACGTCCACCGCCCCGACGATGCCCCGGCTCACCGGGCACCTGCCGCGACGGCCCGCAGCGCGTCCTCCACCCGCCGTACGCCGGAGGCCAGCGAGTACTCGCGGTCGTAGTACTCGCGCCCGGCCCGGCCGAGCAGTTCCAACTTCTCCCGCCCGAGCTGGCACACCTCCCGGATGGCATCGGCGATCGAGTACGGATCACTGGGCCGGGCGGTGAGCCCCGCCCCGCTGGCCATGGCCACCGCCGCCGCGTCGCCCTCGGCGACGACCAGCATCGCCCGCCCGGCGGCGAGGATGGCCTGAACCTTGCTCGGCATGGTGTACGCCGACATGCCGCCTGGCCGAAGGCTGACCACGTGGACGTCCCCGGCCCGCATCAGCGCCGGCATCTCGTCGGCCGGCAGCCGGCCGAGAAAACGCACGTTGCGCAGATCCCGCTCGGCGGCCTGCCGGCGCAGCCGCTCCTCGCAGACCCCGGAGCCGGCCAGCAAGCAGACCAGCCGCGGGTCGTCGACCAGGGCGACGGCGTCGAGCAGGGCGTCGAGCCCCTGCGCCTGCCCCATCGAGCCGGCGTAGACGAGCACCACCTGGTCGTCGCGGAGGCCCAGTTCGGCCCGGAGGTCCCGGTCGCCCGTGGTGGCAGCCGTCTCGTCGGCCCACATCGGAATGTGCACGAGCTTGCGCTCCGGCACTCCCCGCCGGGCCAACAGCTCGCCCACCCCCGGGGAGATGTACGCGATCCGGTCCGCGCACCGGTACATCGCCGCGCACCAGCCCCCCATGCCGCGGGCCAGCAGCGTTCCGGTGCCCCCCGGATCGACGAAGCCGCTGGCGTACGCGCTGTCGGGCCAGAGGTCCAGTACGTGCAGCACCACCGGGACCCGATGGACGTAACGGGCGTACCACATCGACAGCGAGACGGTGATGGGAGAGTTGCTCACCCACAGCGCGTCCAGGCCGCGCAGCGCGCCGGCGCCCAACGTGAGCGCCGAGGCAGCGAAGGACCCGTAGTTCGCCAGACGGCGCAGCGCCGAACGGTCGTGGCTCGGGTAGAGGGCGACCCGGCGGATCCGCACGCCGTCGCCGTCGACCTCGTCCCGACGGGGACGGATCCGGTAGCCCGGGACGACCCGGCCGGTCGGGTAGTTCGGGAAGCCGGTCAGGACCTGGACCTCGTGGCCCCGGCGGGCCAGCGCCCGGGCGAGGGCGCCGGGCAGCGCTGCCGGCCCCGGTTCGGGGTCGTACCACTGGGTCAGCAGGCCAACCCGCATTCGGAACCTCCCGAGCAATATTCGCAAAAGTCTAAATAGTCACCATTAGGGACAAAGACAGTTTAACCTCCGGCAAGGGAAAACCGGTCGCCAGGTGGCAAAGAGGAGTTCTGGGTGGAAAACAGCACGCTTCCCTTCGCGTTGCCCGACATCGGCGAGGACGAGATCGCCGCGGTCACCGCTGCGCTCCGCTCCGGCTGGGTCTCCAGCGGGCCGGTGGTGCCGCGTTTCGAGCAACGCTTCGCGGAGGCGTGTGGTCACGGGGTCACCGCCGTCGCGTTGAGCTCGGCAACTGCCGGCCTGCATCTCGCCCTGGAGGCGCTCGGGGTCGGGCCCGGCATGGAGGTGCTGGTGCCGACCTGGACCTTCACCGCGACAGCGGAGGTCGTCGTGCACCTCGGCGCCGAACCGGTGCTCGTCGACGTGGATCCGCTGACCCTGCACATCGATCTCGCCGACGCGGCGGACAAGGTCACCCCGCGCACCGTCGCGGTGCTGCCGGTGCACTTCGCCGGCCAGCTGGTGTCGCCGTCGCGGCTGCGCGCCTTCGCCGAGTCCCACCGGCTCGCCGTGGTCGAGGACGCCGCCCACTCCTTCCCCGCCGCCGCGGAGGGCGTCGGCGTGGGCTCCGGCACCAGCGCCGCAACGATCTTCAGCTTCTACGCGACCAAGACCATCACCACCGGCGAGGGCGGCATGCTCGTCACCCGGGACGCCGACCTGGCGCGACGGGTCCGGGTGATGCGCCTGCACGGGTTCGACCGGGACGGCTTCGACCGCTACCGCAGCGAGCGACCCGCCTGGCGGTACGACGTCGTCGCGGCGGGCTACAAGTGCAACCTGACGGACCCGGCCGCCGCCCTCGGCCTGGTGCAGCTCGACCGCGCCGAGGCGATGCGGGCACGGCGGGCCGAGATCGCCGACCGCTACCGGCGGGCCTTCGTCGAGCTTCCCCTCGACCTCCCCCCGCCGGCCCCCGCCGGCGCCGTGCACGCCTGGCACCTGTACGTGGTCCGACTGCGCACCGATGCCCGGGTCGACCGCGACGCGTTCGTCGCCGAGATGTCCCACCTCGGCGTCGGGTGCAGCGTGCACTTCATCCCGCTCCACCAGCACACCTACTGGCGGCAGCGGTGCCAGCTGACCGACGCGATGTTCCCGGTGGCCAGCGCGGAGTTCGAGCGGGTGGTGAGCCTGCCGCTCTTCTCCGCGATGACCGAAGAGCAGGTCGACCGGGTCATCACCTCCGTCCACAAGGTGCTCGCATGATCAAGCGTTGCTTCGACATCGCCGTCGCCGCGGTGGCCCTGATCCTCTGCGCGCCGGTACTGGCGGCGGTGGCCGTCGCCATCCGGCTCGACGACGGCGGTCCGGTGCTGTTCCGGCAGGAACGCGCCGGTCGCCGGGGCCGCAGCTTCCGAATCCACAAGTTCCGCACCATGCGGGTCGCCCCCGGCTCGGCCGTCACCTCCGACACCGACGACCGGATCACCCGGGTCGGCCGCTTCCTACGGGCCAGCAAGCTCGACGAGCTGCCCCAGCTGTACGACGTCCTGGTGGGCCACATGAGCCTGGTCGGTCCACGACCCGAGGTACGCCGGTACGTGGACTGCTGGCCACCCATCGCGCGGTGGCGCATCCTGTCGGTGCGGCCCGGCATCACCGACCCCGCGTCGATCGCCTACCGCAACGAGTCCGCGGAACTCGCCCGGGCGCCGCAGCCCGAGGACTACTACCTGTCCGTGGTGCTGCCCCGGAAGGTCGAGATGTACGTGCGCTACGTCGAGACCCGCAGCTTCCTCGGCGACCTGCTGATCCTCGCCCGTACCGTGCAGGCCGTCATCGGTCGCTGACCGGCACGCCGCGTACCGAAAGGGGGCCGGGACCGCCGCGCGGTCCCGGCCCCCGACGGTGTTCTCAGCGGCGGATGCCCGCCCAGCCGTGGTGCCGGCGGACGGTGGAGAGGATGAAGTCGACCACCCGGCGGGAGGTGTCCGGGACCTGGTAGTCGGCCGGGCAGGGCACCCCGTCCGTGGCGACCTGCTCGGTCACCACCCGGATCGCCTCCACCACTCCCGCCGGGTCGAGGCCGGTCATCACGATCCCGCCGGCGTCCAGCGCCTCCGGCCGCTCGATCGACTCCCGGAGGGTCACCGCGGGGAAGCCCAGGATCGCCGCCTCCTCGCTGATCGTGCCGCTGTCCGACAGGGTGCAGCCGGCTTGGCTCTCCAGGTGCACGTAGTCGAAGAGCCCGAACGGTTCGTGGAAGGTGATCCCGTCGAGGGCCAGGGCGTCCGAGGCAAGGGCCTCCATCCGCTTGCGGGTACGCGGATGGGTGGAGACCAGAACGGGCAGCTTCCAGGCGTCGTGCACGGCCCGGAGGCAGTCCAGCAGCCGGCCCAGCCGGTCCGGCCGGTCGACGTTCTCCTCCCGGTGGGCGCTGACCACGAAGAACTCCCCGGGCGCGAGCCCGAGCTGGTCCAGGATGGTCGACCGTTCGATGTCCGCCCGGTAGTGCAGCAGCACCTCCCGCATGGGCGAGCCGGTGTGCAGGATCCGCCGCGGGTGCAGGCCCTCGGCCAGCAGGTTGCGGCGGGCGTGCTCGGTGTAGACGAGGTTGAAGTCGGCGACGTGGTCCACCAGCCGCCGGTTGGTCTCCTCGGGCACGTTGAGGTCGAAGCACCGGTTGCCGGCCTCCATGTGGTAGACCGGCACCCGCATCCGGCGGGCCATCAGCGCGGCGATGCAGCTGTTGGTGTCGCCGAGCACCAGCAGCGCGTCGGGGCGCAGCTCGGCGATCGTCTCCTCGATGCCGATCAGCACCCCGCCGAGCACCCGGCCGAGCGACGAGGTGTCCACCCGCAGGAACCGGTCCGGCTGACGCAGCCGCAGCTCGGTGAAGAACACGTCGGACAGGGACCGGTCCCAGTTCTGGCCGGTATGGACCAGGGTGTGCTCCACGGTCCGGTCCAGCCGGTCCAGCACCCGGGACAATCGGATGATCTCGGGACGGGTGCCGACGACGGTCATCACGTGGGTCATGCCTGGCCCTCTCTCACGCCGGCACCTCCGCCGGCTCTACCGCCGGCTCTGCCATGGTCAGCTCCACCGGCTCCGGCCAGGTGTCCGGCCGGGCGGGGTCGAAGATCTCGTTGGTCCAGAAGAGGGTGAACAGCTCGTCCGAGCCGGTGTTCACGATGTTGTGCGCCCACATGGTGGGCATGTCCACCACCACCGGCTCGGCACCGCTGACCGGGAACCGGACGACGTCGTCGTCGCCGACCCGGCGCAGCCGGATCTCGGCAGTTCCGCGCAGGACGCAGAAGCGCTCCACCTTGGCCAGGTGGAAGTGCTCTCCCCGGGTGACGCCGGGGCGGCTGGTGGAGCAGAAGGTCTGCCCGCCGCCGCCGTGCACCTTGACCGTCTCCACCAGTTCCCCGCGCGGGTCGGCCCGGCGGGTCACCGGCAGCGGGTAGTGCGCCGGGAAGCAGTGCGACCGGTAGGTGTTGAACAGCCGGACCGCGTGCCGGTCCGACAACGCGGGGATCTCCCCGCTGCGATAGGAGGTCGCGAAGCCGGTGAGCCGGTCCGCCAGTTCCCGGATCCCGACGCGCAGGCCGGGCATGGCGCTGTCCCACGGGCCGCCGTCCGGGGCACCCATCAGCCGCGCCGCGGCATCGGTGACGTGCACCAGGGTCACCTCGCGGTCCTCGTGCACCTCGGGCGACCGCTGCTCGGCGAGCAGCCGGCAGAAGGTGGCGACCACCGAGTTGTAGTACGGCCGGCCGTGCTCGCCGTACAGGTTCGGCAGCTTCACGTCGATCAGGTCGGGTCGGGCCACGGCCAGGGTGGCGGCGGCGACGGCCTTCGCATCGCCGTACGCGGTGCCGTTGCCGGACTGCACCGAGTTGGCGAAGACCACCGCGCCGGGCGGGGTGGGGCAGCGTCGCAGCCCACGAGCCAGGGCGGCAGCCAACTCCACGTTGCCGCCGGCCACCTCCAGCGGGTCGCCCCGGTTGACCCCGGCCAGGTGGAGCACCCGGTCCACGCCGTCGAGCTTCGCCGCCACGGTGGCCGCGTCCATCAGGTCGGCGCCGCTGAGCAGGACCGGGTCCGGCCAGCCGAGGGCCCGGGCCAGCACCCGGACGTGCCAGCCCAGGAAGCCCCGACCGCCGGTGAGCGCCAGCCTCAACACGCCAGTACCGGGTCGCGCAGCGCCAGCTCCGCCCGGACCTCCGGCAAGGTGCGCAACAAGTCTTTGATCTCAGGTACGCCGAGGCGCGGAGCGTTCGCCGAGTTGAAGTCCTCGGCCGGGTTCGCCCGCAGCTCACCCTCGGACGTGTAGAGCGCGTAGTTCAGGTCCCGCGCGTCGACCGGCACCCGGAAGAAGTCGCCGAAGTCCTTCGCCCTGGCCAGTTCCTCGCGGCTGGCCAGCGTCTCGTCCTGCTTCTCGCCGTGCCGAACCCCGATGATGTCCAGCTTCGCCGGCACGTCGAAGAGCTGGCAGACCGCCTCGGCCAGGTCGCCGACCGTGCAGGCGGCCGCCTTGCGGACGAAGATGTCGCCGGGTCGGGCGTGCCGGAAGGCGTGCTCCACCAGCTCGACCGACTCGTCGAGGGACATCAGGAAGCGGGTCATGCCCGGATCCGTCACCGTCGGTGCCCGACCCGCCTTGATCTGGTCGATGAAGAGCGGGATGACCGACCCGCGCGAGTACATGACGTTGCCGTACCGCACGCACGAGACGATGGTGTCGCTGCGGGGGTTGTTGCGGGCGTGGGCCTGGGCCAACTTCTCCATGAGCGCCTTCGACATGCCCATCGCGTTGACCGGACCGACGGCCTTGTCGGTGCTGAGCAGCACCACCGACCGGACGCCGTTGCGCTCGGCGGCCTCGATCACGTTCCCGCTGCCGACGACGTTGGTCCGCACCGCCTCGAGCGGGAAGAACTCGCACGACGGCACCTGCTTGAGTGCCGCGGCGTGGAAGACGTGGTCCACGTCCCGACCGGCACCCGACACGGAGTCCAGGTCGCGTACGTCGCCGACGTAGTACCGGACCCGGTCGTCACCGACGACCCGGCGCATGGCGTCCTGTTTGGCCTCGTCACGGCTCAGCACCCGGACCTCCTCGACGTCCCGGTCGAGCAGTCTTCGCACCATGGTCTGACCGAACGATCCTGTGCCGCCGGTGATCAGGACCCGGCTGCCGGCAAGCGCAGCGCTCACTCGTGCTCCTTTGTCAGTGACAGTTCTGATGCAGACAACGAGTGAGTTACGCCCCAAGGTGCGATTAACGGCGCAATTCGGACATCAAGGGCGCGCCGGTATGACCACCCGGAAGGCCCGCCGGCGGGCGGTGCCACCACGCGACGAGGACGACCAGCACGAGGAGCACCAGCAGCCGGCAGCCCGTCCTGCTCACGTAGGTCGAGGTGCCCACCCACATCAGATCGACCATGCCGACGACGACGAGGATGCCGGCCGTGTAGGCCAGCAGCTGCCGTGGCGTGGTGACGGGCCGCGACGCCACCCGGTCCACCGCCCGATCGATCCAGCGCAGCGCCAGTCCGGTGACCGGGACCATCAGCAGCAGACCGACCAGGCCGAAGTTGATCAGCCACTCCCCCGGGGAGAGCGCCGCGTGGGTATGGCCGGTGCCCACCATTTCCGGGGAGAGGATGGGCACCAGGGCGGCGCCGAGGCCGTCCGGCTTCCCGGGCCACACCGCACGCGGCACCAAGGTCACCGCCGCCGCCCAGAAGGTCTCCCCCCACGCCCTGGCCAGCGCGCCCATCGCGTCCAGGTCCAGCAGCCTGGTGAAGTCGCGGAACGGCGTCACGACCGACCCCAGACCGTCGGCATCCCGTTCGTCGGCGCCGGTGGCCGCTCTGATCTGGCCGAGCAGGAAAACGGTGGGCGCCGCCACGGCGACCAACCAGAGCTTCACGTGCCGGCGGCCACGGCCCCGGTTCGCCAGGATCACCGCCAGGGCGAAGCCGAGGGAACCGAGGACGATCCGTCCGAAGTCATTGAAGAGATAGGCGTAGTAGAGCGCGAAGCCCGCCATCGGCACCAGGCCGTAGATCAGGCGGCGCCGACGGCGCCGGCCCGGCAGCAGGCCGAGGCCCAGCAGGACGACACCCACGAACCCGGTCGAGTCGATGAGCAGGTGGTGGTACCGGCTGGGGAACACCAGGGTGAGCACCACGCCGAGGACCAGCAGGGTGAGCCCCCACCGCAGCGCCCACCGGCTCAGCTCGGGGTCCGCGCGCACCGGCTCGCTCTCCGGACGCCGACGTATCCGGCTCCAGAAGAGCAGCCAGGTCGATACATGGAGGAAGTAGCACAGCGACAGGGCCTGCAGGATCGGCACCTGGGACGCGCCAGCTCCGGCCTTGATCTCGGTGTACAGCGCGGCGAAGCCGACGAAGAGGGCAAAGCTGAAGTTGTACACGCCGACTGCGGTGATTCGCGCCCCACCGTCGCAGTAGAAGACCCAGAGCCCGAAGAGCAGAGCCAGGGCACCGAGCAGCAGCGTCGTCGAGTGTCGCGGATCGGCGGTGATGCCGAGGGATTCGACGCCCAGCGCCGCGATCCCGGCCGCCAGCCAGCCGAGGCCGACCGGAAGATCCCAGCTGAACGCGCCCTTGGCGGCCGCCACTGTCGCGGGTTGCACCGGGCCCGGCGCGCGGGCGGCCGAGCGCTGACCCGACCACCCGGTCGGTGGGCCCCACCGGTTGACCTGCTGGCGCTCCTGCACTGACATCCCGTTCCCCCGGTGGCGTCCACGTGCGGGGTCGACAGGCGCACCCCGCAGGTGGAAGCGAGGCATCGGGCCCGGGGCGGCGACGACCGTCCGGGTTGCAGGGTCGAAGTCCCCGTACCATCTGAAACCGACACCAGGGCCAACGCTACGCCGACAACTTGGTTACGCTCCGCCACCAACGCCGTCACCGGAGCCGCGGCAAGGTCGTTTGTCCGGGCATGCCACTCAGCCACCCGACCAGCCTCACCGGTTGCCACCGATCGGCGTGGTCGTGAGCGAAGGACAGGACGGGGCAGTTCGACGGGCGACCGGCCGAGCGGAGTCCGCTCCCCTGTCGGTGCTCATGACGTACAACTTCTTCGAGCCCGGGTTCCGCGCCGGCGGACCCATCCGCTCGATCGCCCGGCTGGTCGACTCCTGCTCCGAGCAGGTCTTCGTCACGCTGGTGACCGGCGACCGGGACCTCGGCGAGCCCACGCCCTACCCCGGCCTCTCCGGCGCCTGGATCGACCGGGGGCGGGCGCGCGTGTTCTACCTCGACCCCCGGCGTCCCCGCCACTGGTGGACGCTCTGGCGCACGGTACGGGCACGCCGCTTCGACCTCCTGTACGTCAACAGCCTCTGGTCCACCTACTCTCTGGTCCCCATCCTCGCGGCCCGGCTCGGACTGCTCCGGGTTCCCCGGGTGATGATCGCCCCCCGGGGGGAGTTCTCCCCGGCGGCGCTGGCCCTCGGCGCGCGGCGCAAGCGGATCTTCCTGCGGTGGTGGATCCACGTGCTGCGCAGAGGTCGCGTGGAGTGGCACGCGGGCAGCCAGTTGGAGGCCGACGCGATCCACCGGGTGCTGCCATGGGCGGACGTGACGGTCCGCGCGAACCAGGCCGGGCTGCCCGCGGAGCCCATCCCCCCGGGCGCCTCGGGCGGCGAGGCACGGCTGGTCTTCGTGGGGCGGATCAGCCCGATGAAGAACGTGGACCTGCTCCTGACCGCTCTCGCCCTGACCAGCACACCGATCCGCCTCGACCTCTTCGGCCCGGCCGAGGACCCGGTCTACTGGAGCCGCTGCCAGCAGCTCATCGACGCACTGCCGCCGACGGTCCGGTGCACGTACCACGGCCCGCTCGCGCCGGACCTGGTGCGCGGGACGTTCGCCGGCTACGACGCCTTCGCGATGCCCACCAGGGGGGAGAACTTCGGGCACGTCATCGCCGAGAGCCTCTCCGCGTCCTGCCCGGTCGTCTGCTCGGACCGCACCCCCTGGAGCGGGGTCCTCCACGACGGCGGCGGGGTGGTGCTGAGCGACCTCACCGCCCCGGCCCTCGCCGCCGAGCTGGAACGGATCGCCCGACTCAGTCCCGAGCAGCGACTGCGGGCGCGGCGGGCCGCCGGGGAGGCGTACCGGCGCTGGGCCGCCGACCGCGACGACTCGAACATCCTCGACCAGGTCCGCGGCCGGCTCCAGGGCGCAGGCGATCCGCTGCGACCGTCCAGGAAGCCGGCACGTGCACATGCGCCCGCGGCACCCCGCAACTGACACCTCGGCAACACCTCCGCGACCGGCCACCGACGACGAGAACGGGGCACCCTCCCCCCGCGTGGACGGCGCCGCGAAGGGCTCGGGTGTGCGGGGACAGACGATCCTCGCGGCGCTGGCGAGCCTGCTGAGCGGTGTGCTGAACGCCGGCATCCTGGCGATCTGCTCGCGTGGCGGCCAGACCGACGAACTGGCCGCGTACGCCGTCATGACCGCCGCCCTGACCTGGGTGTCGGTCCTGGCGACCGGCGGGACGGCCATGCTCTACGCCTCCGGTGACGAACGGGAGTGCGCGGCGATCCGCAGCCAACGGGTGCTGGTGGTGTCCCCGCTGCTGATCGTGAGCGCGGTGGCCGTCTCGCTGTTCTACATCGACCGCGGCTACGGCACGGCCGCCCTGGCCGCGGCAGCGTTGGGCACCATCGGCAACAACTTCACCCAGCTGCAGTTCAGCGACCTGTACCGACAGTTCCGCTTCGTCGCGGCATCGGTGGTGATGGTCGGCAGCCGGCTCGTCGGCGTGGCGATGGTGCTGGTCGGGGTTCCGCTGACGGTCGCGCTGGCCGGTGCCACCGCCCTGCAGCTGGTCACCGCCGAGGCGCTGGTGTGTCGGGATGCGGCGATGCGACGCGGGCGGTGGCGTGGCTTCAGCCTCCGGTCGGCGGCGGCGGCTTTCCGGATGAACGGCCACCTGCTGTCGTGCAGCCTGGCGGAGGTGTTCACCGGACGGTCGGGTGGAATCGTGCTGTCCATGGTGGCGAGTCCACACGTGGTCGGCAGCTACGCCGCGGTGAACGGGGTGTACCAGGCGCTGGCTGCGGTGGTCTACCAGGGCCTACGCGTGCCGATGGCGGTCCGGGTGCGTCGCCGGCACGGGCTGGGCGCGCACGGTTCGGTGCGCGAGAGCGAGGTGATGGTCGTCGTCGTCGCAGCCCTCACCGGGGCGGCCGGCTGGATGCTCGCCCCTTGGCTGAGCACTGCGGTGCTGGGCCTCACCGTGCCGGCGACGGACACGGCGCTGGGGCTCTTCCTGCTCGCCCTGCCGTTCCTCACGGTCAACCGGGCGATCGGTCTCGCCCGCCTCGGTGACGGCGACTACCCCGCGGGCGCTCGACTGGCACTGCTGACCGCCGGCCTGGCCGGCCTCGCTCTGCTGGTCCAGGCACCCCGGATCGGTCCGGTCGGGGCCGCGGTCGCCACGCTCGCCGGCGAGGCGCTGACGACAGTTGTCGTCGGGGGTTTCCTCGGCTACCTGGCGCTCCGGTCGCGCAGGCGTCGACGGTTGCCGGAGCCGAGCCGGTCGGCAGCGCGTCCGGCGGAGCGGGCTTCCGGTGTGACCTCACGCTCGTAGTTCCCCGCACACCTGACGCCGCCTGGCCACGGGCCCTTCCTCCCGTCGGCTCGGGCGACGTCAGGACACGAACAACGAGTGCTTGCCCGCCCGGGTCTTGGCCTGCTGGTCGACCTGGGCGAAGGTGATCGACCGGGGATCGAGATCGGGGTGGTCGCGGCCGAGCTCCTGAACGAAGAACGCGGCGACGTCGTCGAGGTCGAGCGGGCGGTCCGCCTCGACGTGGATCCGCAGGGCGTCCGGCCGTTCCTGTCGGAACTGCACCCCGACGATGCCCGGGTAGGACTTGAGAATGTGCACGGGCAGGATCGCGGACAGGTCGAGGATGCCCTGCGCCGAACCGACCTGGACGAAGTCCTGACGCCGGCCGAGGATCGCGTGGAAGGCGAGAGCGTTGCCGTCCCGGATGTCACTCGCCTCCACTCGGTCGCCGATGGCGTAGTTGACCAGGGGAAAGAGCCGGTGGGTCAGGGTCGTCACGTGCAATTCGCCGTCGTCGTGCGCCAGGCAGACGTAACTGTCCCAGAGTACCCGGACGTTGCGGGTGCGCTGATGGGACATCGCCAGCACGCCGGTTTCCGCGGAGCCGTACTCGATCACGGCGGGGGCGCGGAACACGCGCTCGATCAGGGCGATGTCCGCGTCGCTCGCGGTCTCCGCGCAGAGGATCACGGCCCGGAGGCGGTTCTTGTCTTCTAGCTCGAGCCCGTTGCGCTCGACGTAGCGGGCCAGCCTGAACACCGCCGACGTGTAGCCCGCCAGGGAGACCGGGTCCCGCCGACGGAAGGCCAGGTAATGCCGGCGCAGGGACGGTTCGCTGAGGTCGTAGGCGTTGAGCCGGGTGATCCGCATGCCCCCGTCGGCGAGGCGACGCTTCAGGTGGGCGACCCGCCCCCGCCAACCGCTGCCGAACAGGTGGGAGTGTCCCCACAGGAGCACATTCGGATCCATGGGGGCGACGCCCGACCAGTGCCGCCCGAGGTACGCATTGACCCAGCCCTCGTCCAGTTCACCCGGCCCACGCGGGTAGCGGGTGGGCTGCCCGGTGCTGCCGCCGGTGGTGTAGGAGTCGGTGATCCGGCCGTCCTGGAAGATCTCCGCACTGCGGGCGATCAGCGTTTCCTTCTCCAAGGGCGGGAAGTAGCGCAGGTCGCTCGGGCGGTCGATCCGCGCCGGGAGGTCGTGCTCGCGCTGCCAGGACTGGTAGAAGGGCACCTCCGCGAGGCAGTAGGCCCAGACGTCATTGAAGCGGCGCACCTGGAGGTCCTCGATCTCCTCCCGGGACGGCCAGGCGTCGTACTGGGCGATCTTGCGGTCCAGGCGCCGATGACGGTCGGCGAGGACAGTGCCCCGCAGCAGCGACGAGAGCATCAGGTGGCCCCCCTTCCAAGTGACGATGAACCCAACGATGTGCTGACCGGCGCGTTACGCATTGATCGCGCAGCGCTCCATCTACGCATTGACATCAGTCGCGAACTCCCACCAGGCTTGCGCACACAAGTCCTTCCACCAGGAGGCGCGATGAGGCGCACACGGTTAGCGATCGCAAGCGTGTTCACTCTGGTCGGCGCTCTGGCGCTGACCGCACCGGCGAGCGCGCGGCCACCGTCCGATCCGGGCGGCCGCGACAGCTTGGAGGTGTACGTCGGCACGCTGGACCCGCAACAGCTGGAGAAGCTGCGCGCGTCCGGTGTCGACCTCGGCCACGACCACCGCGGCACCGACGCGAATGGAACCACCCGGGTCGAGACGGTGCTCAGCAAGCGGGAGGCGGCCCGCCTCGCCGACCAGGGCGTACGGCTGGACGTCAAGAAGGTCCGGGGCAAGGACGCCTCCCAGGCGCTGCGCGAGCAGGCGGCGGCCGGCTGGGACGCGTTCCGGTCGTACAGCGAGCCGGGCGGCATCCGCGACGAGCTCACCGCGACCGTGGCGCGCTTCCCGAAGCTGGCGAAGCTGGAGACCATCGGCCGGAGCGTCCAGGGCAAGCCGATCCTGGCGGTGAAGGTCACGAAGAACGCGCGGACCGTGCCGGACGGGCGACGCCCGGCGGTGCTCTACGGCAGCGCCCAGCACGCCCGCGAGTGGATCACCCCGGAGATGACCCGCCGCCTGCTGCACCACGTGCTGGACAGCTACGGCACCGACCCGGAGATCACCCGGTTGGTGGACCGCACCGAGCTGTGGTTCCTGCCGGTGGCCAACCCGGACGGCTACGACCACACCTTCACCCCGGGCAACCGGTTGTGGCGCAAGAACCTGCGCGACAACGACGGCAACGGCCAGGTCACCACCGCCGACGGCGTCGACCTCAACCGCAACTTCAGCTACAAGTGGGGGTACGACGACGAGGGCTCCTCGCCGGAGCCGAACAGCGACACCTACCGCGGCCCGGCCCCCAACTCCGAGCCGGAGACGAAGGCGCTCGACACGCTCTTCAAGCGGGTGGGCTTCGAGTTCTTCGTCAACTACCACTCGGCGGCCCAGCTGCTGCTCTACGGCGTCGGCTGGCAGGTCAGCACCCCGACGCCGGACGATGTCATCTACCAGGCGATGGTCGGCGACGACGCGCACCCGGCGGTGCCCGGCTACGACCCGGACATCTCCGCCGAGCTGTACACCACCAACGGGGACACCGACAGCCACGCCACGGTCCGCTACGGCACGCTCGGCTTCACCCCGGAGATGTCCACCTGCCAGTCAGCGGCCGCCTCCGACCCGGACGACCAGTGGCGGCCGGAGGACTGCATCAGCGGGTTCATCTTCCCCGACGACGAGAAGCTGATCTCCGCCGAGGTGGCGAAGAACCTGCCGTTCGCGCTGTCGGTGGCGAAGTCCGCGGCCGACCCGGACGACCCGGTGTCGGTGGTCGGCCGCAGCACCCCCGACTTCGTGGTCGACTCCTTCGACACCTCCTACGGACGCACCCAGCAGGTCGCGTCGATCACCCGGCGGGCGATGAAGGACGTCCGGATGCACTACGTGGTCAACGGCGGCCGTCCGAAGACGGTCAAGGTCCGCGAGTGGCGCGGCGGCGAGCGGTACGGCGACACCCACGACGACTACTACGCCGAGCTGCGCGGCACGGTCACCGGCACCAAGCCGGGTGACCGGGTCGAGGTGTGGTTCACCGGGGTCAAGCCGCGCCAGGGCCCGGTGGCCAGCGAGCACTTCACCTACCGGGTGCACACCGACATCGGCGGTGACGTGCTGGTGCTGGCGGTGGAGGACGTGACCGGGCTCAGCCCGGTGCAGACCGGCGGCGGAGGCGCCAAGTACGCCGACGAGGTGGCCGAGTCGCTAACCAAGGCGGGCCGCAGCAGCGACGTGTACGACTTCGACGCGATGGGCCGTAAAGCCCCGCACCCGCTGGGTGTGCTCTCGCACTACCGGGCGGTGGTCTGGGAGACCGGCGACGACATCATCCTGCGCTCGCCCGGCCAGGTCGGCGGCACCGCCGCCCGGGCGGCGCTCGACACCGAGCTGGCCGTCCGCGACTACCTCAACGAGGGCGGCAAGCTCCTGGTCAGCGGCAAGTACGCGCTCTTCGCCCAGGCCGCCAACGGCAGCTACGTCTACCAGCCCGATCCGGCAGCGCCGGAGTGCGCCGACCCGGACGACCCCGCCTGCCTGCCGCTGTTGAACGACTTCCAGCAGTACTACCTGGGGGCCTACAACTACGTCAGCGACGGCGGCAGCGACCCGGACGGCACGCCGTACCCGCTGCGCGGCGCGGGCGGGGCCTTCGCCGGCTTCCAGGGGCAGCTCAACGCGGCCGGCTCGGCGGGGAACCAGGACCACACGGCCTCGTTCCTCACCACGTCGAGCTTCCTGGCCCCGGACGAGTTCCCGCAGTTCGCCAGTTCGGCGGCGGTGGACTGGGCCCGGCCGGGCAGCGCGCCGTTCGACCCCCGCACCGGCGACTGGTACCTGTACAGCGGGCGGTCCGACGAGTCGTACAAGCGGCTCACCCGGACCGTCGACCTCACCTCGGCGACCAGCGGGCAGCTGCGCTTCTTCGCCTCGTACGACATCGAGCAGAACTGGGACTTCCTGATCGTCGAGGCGCACGAGGTGGGCAGCGACGACTGGACGACGCTGCCCGACGCCAACGGCCGCACCGGCACCGAGACCGGCGACAGCTGCGAGTCGGGCTGGGCGGAGACCCTGCATCCGTTCCTCGCCCACTACCAGGGCGCCGACTGCTCTCCGACGGGCAGCACCGGTAGCTGGAACGCGGCCACCGGCAGCTCCGGCGGCTGGCGGGAGTTCGCCGTCGACCTGTCGGCGTACGCCGGCAAGCAGGTCGAGATCTCCATCTCGTACGTCTCCGACTGGGGCACCCAGGGCCTGGGTGTGTTCCTGGACGACGCGCGGGTGATCACCGACGGCGAGGTCGTCTCGGAGACCTCCTTCGAGACGCCGGACCTGGGTGGGTGGACGGTGGCCGGGCCGCCGCCCGGCTCCGCGCCGGGCGGCAACGACTGGGCCCGTAGCCAGCAGGCGTTCACCGAGGGCGCGGCGGTGGTCACCGACGACACCGTGTACCTCGGCTTCGGCCTGGAAGGGCTGGCCCCGGCGATCCGGGACGACCTGGTCGCCCGGTCGCTGGCCCACCTGAGCGGCCGGCCGCGCCGCTGACGGACGCGGGTGCGGCGGCGGGCTCCCACCGCCGCCGCACCTGTCCGTACGGCTGCCGGACCGTCCGCCCGTGTGATGAGCTGTACCGGTGGCGGGGTACGTGTTCGGTCTGGTGCTGCATCCCACCCGGGACGCCTCCGAGGTCGTGGAGATCGTCGAACGGTGGGCGACCCGGCACGGCAAGAGCCTCGCCGTCCGCGCCGAGGACCGGCACCGGGTGCCACCGTCGGTGGAGCCGGTGCCGGCGGCGGAGCTGGCCCACCGGTCGGACGCTTTGATCAGCATCGGTGGGGACGGCACCATGCTCGGTGCGCTGCGCTCGGCCGTGCGGGACCCGAAGCCGGTGCTCGGGGTGCACCTGGGCAAGCTCGGCTTCCTCGTCGAGGTCGAGCCGCCGGATCTGCCCCGGGCGCTGGACCGGCTGGTCGCCCACGACTTCACCGTCGAGTCGCGCGCCTGCCTGGCCTGCGACGTGTGCGGGGACGACGTGGTGGCGTTCAACGACATCGCCCTCGTCCGCCATCCGGGTTCCGGCTTCGTCACCGCCACCCTCGCCGTCGACGGGCAGCGGTACGGCTACTACCGCTGCGACGCGCTGGTGATCAGCACGCCGACCGGCTCGACGGCGTACAGCTACGCGGCGGGCGGGCCGCTGATCTCGCCGGCGACGCAGGCGCTGGTGCTGACGCCGTCGGCGCCGATGAGCGGCATCTCCCGGTCGATCGTGCTCTCCCCCGACGAGACCATCCGGTTGGAGCTGCTGCCCGAGTCGGCGCCGGTGGCCGTGGAGATGGACGGCGTGATCATCCGGGACGCCTCGACCGAGGGTGCGGTGCACGTGCGGTACCAGCAGAACGCCGGGCTGGTGGTGCGCCTCGACCCCCGCCGCTTCCAGGAGCGCAAACAGCTCAAGCTCAGCCTGCTGGACCTGCCGCTGCTGCCGGAGCAGCTGCGCGAGCTGCTGCCGGACGGGATGCGCGAGCACCTGAACCGCCGCGAGCTGCCCCCGCCGCGCTGACCGCGTGCCCCGCGCTCAGGCCTTGGCCAGCACCCCGTCGACGAGCGCCTTCGCCTCCTCCTGGATGCGGGCCAGGTGCTCCGGCCCCCGGAACGACTCGGCGTAGATCTTGTAGACGTCCTCGGTGCCCGACGGGCGGGCGGCGAACCAGCCGGACTCGGTGGTCACCTTCAGCCCGCCGATTGCCGCGCCGTTGCCGGGGGCGGTGGTGAGCGTCGCGGTGATCGGCTCGCCGGCCAGCTCGGTGGCGCCCACCTGCTCCGGGGAGAGCTTGCCGAGCACGGCCTTCTGCTCGCGGGTGGCCGGGGCGTCGATCCGGGCGTACGCGGGGGCGCCGAAGCGCCCGGTCAGCTCGGCGTAGTGCTGGCTGGGGGTCCGGCCGGTGGTGGCGATGATCTCCGAGGCGAGCAGGCAGAGCAGGATGCCGTCCTTGTCGGTGGTCCAGGTGCTCCCGTCGCGGCGCAGGAAGGACGCGCCGGCGCTCTCCTCGCCGCCGAAGCCGACCGCGCCGTCGAGCAGCCCGGGCACGAACCACTTGAAGCCCACCGGGACCTCCAGCAGCGGACGACCCAGGTCGGCCGCGATCCGGTCGATCATGGAGGAGGAGACCAACGTCTTGCCGACCGCCGCCGCCGGGCCCCACTGCTCCCGGGTACGGAACAGGTGCCCGATCGCCACCGCCAGGTAGTGGTTGGGGTTCATCAGGCCGCCGTCGGGGGTGACGATGCCGTGCCGGTCCGCGTCGGCGTCGTTGCCGGTGGAGACCTGGTAGTCGGCGCGGGCGGCGATCAGCGAGGCCATCGCGTTGGGCGAGGAGCAGTCCATCCGGATCTTGCCGTCGCCGTCCAGGGTCATGAACCGCCAGGTCGGGTCGACCGTCGGGTTGATCACGGTCAGGTCCAGCCGGTGCCGCTCGGCGATCTCCCCCCAGTAGGCGACGCTGGCCCCGCCGAGCGGGTCGGCGCCGATGCGCACCCCGGCGTCGCGGATCGCGTCGATGTCGATCGCGGCGGGCAGGTCGTCGACGTAGCCGGCGAGGAAGTCGTACCCGGCGGTGGTGTCGGCGGCGCGGGCCCGCGCGTACGGGATCCGCCGGACCTCCTTGAGGCCGGCGGCCAGGATGGCGTTGGCCCGGTCCTGGATCCACTTCGTGACGTCGCTGTCGGCGGGCCCGCCGTGGGTGGGGTTGTACTTGAACCCGCCGTCATCGGGCGGGTTGTGCGACGGGGTGATGACGATGCCGTCGGCGAGGCCGCTGGTGCGCCCCCGGTTGTGGGTGAGCACGGCGTGCGAGAGCGCCGGGGTGGGGGTGTAGCCGTCGCGGCTGTCCCGCAGCACGGTGACGCCGTTGGCGGCGAGCACCTCCAGGGCGTCCGCCTCGGCGGGGGCGGAGAGCGCGTGGGTGTCCCGGGCGAGGAAGAGCGGGCCGTCCAGGCCCTGCTCCCGGCGGTAGTCGCAGAGCGCCTGGGTGACCGCGAGGATGTGGTCGGAGTTGAAGGCGTTGCGCAGCGACGACCCGCGGTGCCCGGACGTGCCGAAGGAGACCTGCTGCGCCGGGTCGTCGGGGTCCGGGTGCTCGGCGTAGTAGGCGGTCACCAGCCGCGGCACGTCCACCAGGTCGGCGGGCTCGGCGGGCTGTCCGGCGCGGGGATGTGCCACTGCTGCAACCTCCAAGGGCGGTACTCCGACGCTCATTGCTTCCCGGCCACGGCCGGGGTCACACCTGGTTCACGGCTCCACGCGCTGGCCCTTGCCGATCACCACGATGCCGTTGTCGGAGACGGTGTAGCGCTGCCGGTCCTTCTCCAGGTCGACGCCGATCTCCGCGCCCTCGGGGACGAAGACGTTCTTGTCCAGGATGGCCCGGCGGACCACGGCGTGCCGGCCGATCTCGACGCCCTCCATCAGCACCGCGCCGTCCACGTGCGCCCAGGAGTGGACCTTGACCTTCGGCGACACGATCGAGTTCTCCACCAGCGAGCCGGAGACCACCGCGCCGGGCGAGACCATCGAGCCGACCGCCCGGCCGACCCGCTCGCCCCACTGGTGGACGAACTTCGCCGGCGGGTACGGCGGCTGGTTGCTGTAGATCGGCCAGTCGAAGTTGTAGAGGTTGAACACCGGGTGCACGTTGATCAGGTCCATGTGGGCGTCGTAGAAGGAGTCCAGCGTCCCGACGTCCCGCCAGTAGCCGCGGTCCCGGTCGGTGCTGCCCGGCACCTCGTTGTCCTTGAAGTCGTAGACGTTGGCCTCGCCCCGCTCCACCAGCATCGGGATGATGCTGCCGCCCATGTCGTGCTTGCTGGTCTTGTCCTCCGCGTCCCGCTCGACCGCCTCGCAGAGGGCGCCGGTGCTGAACACGTAGTTGCCCATCGAGGCGTAGATCTGGTCCGGCGCGTCGGGGAGGCCGACCGCGTCGGTGGGCTTCTCGCGGAACGCCCGGATCCGCCGGCCGTCCTCGCCGACCTCGATCACCCCGAACTGGTCGGCCATCGACAGCGGCTGCCGGATGCCGGCCACGGTCACGCCGGCGCCGGAGGCGATGTGGTCGTCGACCATCTGCCGGGGGTCCATCCGGTAGATGTGGTCGGCCCCGAAGACGATCACGTAGTCGGGCTGCTCGTCGTTGATCAGGTTGAAGCTCTGGTAGATCGCGTCGGCGGACCCGGCGAACCACCACGGGCCGCGGCGCTGCTGCGCCGGCACCGGGGTGACGTAGTTGCCGAGCATCGTCGACATCCGCCAGGTCTGGGTGATGTGCCGGTCCAGCGAGTGGGACTTGTACTGGGTCAGCACGACGATCTTGAGAAAGCCGGCGTTCGCCAGGTTGGACAGGACGAAGTCGACCATGCGGTACATCCCGCCGAACGGGACGGCCGGCTTGGCCCGGTCCGCGGTGAGCGGCATGAGGCGCTTGCCTTCTCCGCCGGCCAGGACGATCGCGAGCACCTTGGCAGCCATGCACCGACGCTATCCATCCCGCTGCGACTTCACCACTCGTACGGGCACAGTTCTGCACTAGGGTGCGGGGGCATGACGGAATCGGCACGGCTGCGCGTGGATCTGCTGACCCGGGAGTACCCGCCCGAGGTGTACGGCGGCGCCGGCGTGCACGTCGAGTACCTGGCCCGCGAGCTGCGCCGACTCGCCGACGTACGGGTGCACTGCTTCGGCGCGCCGCGCATCGAGCCGGGCGTCACCGCGTACGCCGAACCGGCCGGCCTGGCCGGCGCGAACGCCGCGCTGCGCACCATGGGCGTCGACCTGGCGATGGCCGCGGGCTGCGCCGGCACCGACGTGGTGCACAGCCACACCTGGTACGCCAACCTGGCCGGGCACACCGCGAAGCTGCTGCACGGCGTGCCGCACGTGGTGACCGCGCACAGCCTGGAGCCGCTGCGGCCGTGGAAGGCCGAACAGCTCGGCGGCGGGTACGCGCTCTCGTCCTGGTGCGAGCGTACGGCGGTGGAGGCGGCCGACGCGATCATCGCGGTCAGCGCGGGCATGCGCCGCGACGTCCTCACCGCCTACCCGGAGGTGAACCCGGACCGGGTCCGCGTGGTCCACAACGGCATCGACACCGCCCAGTACGCCCCGGACACCGGCACCGATGTCGTGGACCGGCTCGGCATCGACCCGTCCCGCCCCAGCGTGGTCTACGTCGGCCGGATCACCCGGCAGAAGGGACTGCCCTACCTGCTGCGCGCGGCCCGGGAGCTGCCCGCCGACACCCAGCTGGTGCTGCTCGCCGGCGCACCCGACACCCCGGAGATCGCCGCCGAGGTCGAGGGCCTGGTCGGCGAGCTGCGGGCCAACCGTTCCGGGGTGGTCTGGGTGGCCGAGATGCTGCCCAAGCACGAGGTGATCCAGGTGCTCACGCACGCGACGATCTTCGTCTGCCCGTCCGTCTACGAGCCGATGGGCATCGTCAACCTGGAGGCGATGGCCTGCGAGACGGCCGTGGTGGCGACCGCCACCGGCGGCATCCCCGAGGTGGTCGCCGACGGCGAGACCGGGCTGCTGGTGCCGATCGAACAGGCCGGCGACGGCTCCGGCCGGCCGCTGGAGCCGGAGCGGTTCGTGGCCGACCTGGCCGCCCGGATCAACGAGGTGCTGGCCGACCCGGCGCGCGCCGCCGAGCTCGGCCGGGCCGGGCGCCGGCGGGCGGTGGCGCACTTCTCCTGGGACGCCGTCGCGGCCCGCACCATGGAGGTGTACCGGTCGGTGGGCGCCGCAGGCTGACCCGAGCGCGAAGCGATCTCGGGCAGTAGGTTGGCGGGGTGAGCGGACGGTTCCCGATCGAAGACGTCTCCCCCGTCGTCGCCTGCGGTCGCTATCCGGCCAAGGCGGTGGTCGGCGAGGTGGTGCCCGTGTCGGCCCGCGCCTACCGGGAAGGGCACGACGCGCTCGGCTGCAACGTGGTCTGGCTCGGCCCGGACGGCGCGGCGCGGCCCTTCACCCGGATGCGCCCCGGCGAGCCGGGCCAGGACACCTGGCACGCCACCATCCGGCCCGACGCGGTCGGCGACTGGGTCTTCACCGTCGAGGCGTTCGGAGACCCCTACCTCACCTGGCAGAACGCGGTGACCAAGAAGATCGCCGCCGGGCAGGGGCCGGCGGACCTGGCCAACGACCTCGCCGAGGGCGCCCGCGTGCTGACGGCGGCGGCCGAACTGGTGCCCGCCGCCGACGTCGTGCGGGTGAAGGCCGCCGTGGCCGCGCTGCGCGACACCGAGCTGGACCTGCCCCGCCGGGTCGCCCCGGCGCTGGAGCTGGCCGACCTGCTCTGGGAAAACCCGGTGCGCGAGCTGGTCACCACTGGCGAGGAGCACCGGCTCTGGGTGGACCGCCCCCGCGCGCTCTACTCCGCCTGGTACGAGTTCTTCCCCCGCTCCGAGGGCGCGATCCCGGCCACCGTCGACTCCCCGGCCCGCTCGGGCACCTTCGCCACCGCGATGGAACGGCTGCCGGGCGTCGCGGCGATGGGCTTCGACGTGCTCTACCTGCCGCCGATCCACCCGATCGGCCGGGTCAACCGCAAGGGCCCCAACAACTCGCTCACCGCGGGGCCGGACGACGTGGGCTCGCCGTGGGCGATCGGCGCCGCCGAGGGCGGCCACGACGCCATCCACCCCGACCTGGGTACGCCGGAGGACTTCCGCGACTTCGTCGCGGCCGCCGCCGAGCAGGGCCTGGAGGTGGCGATGGACCTGGCGTTGCAGTGCGCGCCGGACCACCCCTGGGTGACCGAGCACCCGGAGTGGTTCACCACCCGGGCCGACGGCAGCATCGCGTACGCGGAGAACCCGCCGAAGAAGTACCAGGACATCTACCCGCTGAACTTCGACAACGACCCGGAGGGGATCCGGGCCGAGGTGCTGCGGGTGGTGCTGCACTGGGTCGGCGAGGGCATCCGGATCTTCCGGGTGGACAACCCGCACACCAAGCCGTTCGACTTCTGGCACTGGCTGATCGCCGAGGTCAAGAAGGTCGACCCGGACGTGCTCTTCCTCGCCGAGGCGTTCACCCGGCCGGCCATCATGCACGGGTTGGGCAAGATCGGGTTCACCCAGTCGTACACGTACTTCACCTGGCGTACGTCGGCGGCGGAGATGCGGGCGTACTGCGAGGAGCTGGTCGCCGCGGCCGACTACATGCGGCCGAACTTCTGGCCCAACACCCCGGACATCCTGCACTCCTCGTTGCAGCACGGCGGCCCGCCGATGTTCAAGATCCGGGCGGTGCTGGCCGCGCTGCTCTCCCCCTCCTGGGGCGTGTACGCCGGGTTCGAGCTCTTCGAGCACGTCGCCCGCCCCGGCGCCGAGGAGTACCTGGACAACGAGAAGTACGAGCTGCGCCCCCGGGACTGGGCCGGCGCGCAGGCGCAGGGCCGCTCGCTGGCGCCGTTCATCGCCACCCTCAACCGGGTACGCCGGGACAACCCCGCCCTGCACCAGCTGCGCAACCTGCGTTTCCACGACATCGACAACCCGGCGCTGCTCTGCTGGTCCAAACACGACCCGGACAGCGGCAACACCGTCATCGTGATCTGCTCGTTCGACTCCCGCGGCGTGCAGTGGGGCAACACCACCCTCGACATGCCCGCCCTCGGCCTCGACTGGCACGAGCGGTTCACCGTCCACGACGAGCTGACCGGCGCCCGCTACGAGTGGGGGCAGCGCAACGCCGTCCGCCTCGACCCGTATCTTCAGCCCGCCCACGTGTTGACGGTGCGCCGTCCGGCCGCCGCGGCCGCGGCGGAGCCCACCGGGCACGCCCCGGCCGACCTCACCGTCGCCGACGTGCCGACCGACCTTTCGGGCGGCACCGCCCCGACCGCTCCCGCCCCGGAGGACGCGCGATGGACCAGCTGATCGCCGGCGAGACCCACGACCCGCACGCCCTGCTCGGCGCGCATCCCGCCGACGGGTGGACCACGATCCGCGCGATGCGCCGGGGCGCCGGCGACGTGATGCTGCTGGTCGGCGAGGAGCGGCACCCGATGAAGCGGGTGCACGACGTCGGCGTCTTCGAGACCCGGGTCGAGGGCGCCGTGCTCGACTACCGGATCGAGGCCGACGGGCAGGTCACCGACGACCCGTACCGCTACCCGCCGACGATTGGCGAGCTGGACCTGCACCTGATCGGCGAGGGGCGCCACGAGCGGCTCTGGGAGGCGCTCGGCGCGCGGGTCTTCGACGAGGGCGTGGCGTTCTCGGTGTGGGCGCCGAACGCCCGGGGCGTGCGGGTGGTCGGTGACTTCACCGGCTGGGGCCCGGACGACGGCTGGCCGATGCGCTCGCTCGGCTCCAGCGGCGTCTGGGAGCTCTTCGTGCCCGAGGCGCGGATCGGCGCCCGGTACAAGTACCGGGTCCTCGGCGCCGACGGGCGGTGGCGGGACAAGGCCGACCCGCTGGCCGCGTACGCGGAGGTGCCGCCGGCAACGGCCTCGGTGGTGCACCACTCGACGTACGAGTGGTCGGACGCCGTCTGGCTGGAGCGGCGGGCGCGGCGGCAGCCGCACCAGGAGCCGATGAGCGTGTACGAGGTGCACCTCGGCTCCTGGCGGCCCGGCCTGGGTTACCGGGAACTGGCCGAGCAGCTCACCACGTACGTCACCGAGATGGGCTTCACCCACGTGGAGTTCCTGCCGGTGATGGAGCACCCGTTCGGCGGGTCCTGGGGCTACCAGGTCACCGGCTACTTCGCGCCGACCTCCCGCTTCGGCGACCCGGACGACTTCCGCCACCTGGTCGACCGGCTGCACGGCGCCGGCATCGGCGTGATCCTGGACTGGGTGCCGGCGCACTTCCCCAAGGACGAGTGGGCGCTGGCGCGCTTCGACGGCACCCCGCTGTACGAGCACCGCGACCCGCGGCGCGGCGAGCACCCGGACTGGGGCACGTACGTCTTCGACTTCGGCCGCCGCGAGGTGCGCAACTTCCTGGTCGCCAACGCGCTCTACTGGTGTGAGGAGTTCCACGTCGACGGCCTGCGGGTGGACGCCGTCGCCTCGATGCTCTACCTGGACTACTCCCGCCAGGAGGGGCAGTGGGCCCCGAACGTGCACGGCGGCCGGGAGAACCTGGAGGCGATCGCGTTGCTCCAGGAGGTCAACGCGACCGTCTACAAGCACCATGCCGGGGTGGTGATGGTCGCCGAGGAGTCCACCGCCTGGCCCGGGGTGACCCGGCCGACCGCCGACGGCGGGCTCGGGTTCGGGTTCAAGTGGAACATGGGCTGGATGCACGACACCCTGCTCTACACCTCCAAGGACCCGATCTACCGCCAGCACCACCACCATCAGCTCACCTTCTCCCTGGCGTACGCCTGGAGCGAGAACTACGTGCTGCCGATCAGCCACGACGAGGTGGTGCACGGCAAGGGTTCGCTCGCCGCCAAGATGCCCGGCGACACCTGGCAGCGGCTGGCCAACGTGCGGGCGCTGCTGGCGTACATGTGGGCGCACCCGGGCAAGCAACTGCTCTTCATGGGCTGCGAGCTGGCCGACGACCGGGAGTGGAGCGAGGAGCGCGGCCTCGACTGGTACCTGACCCACGACCCGACCCGGGCCGGCGTGCAACGCCTCGTGGGGGACCTCAACACGGTCTACCGGGCGACGCCGGCGCTCTGGGCGCAGGACACCGACCCGGCCGGCTTCCGGTGGATCGCCGGGGACGACGTCGCCCACAACACCGTCTCGTTCGTCCGGATCGCCCCCGACGGCGCCACGCTGGTCTGCGTGGCGAACTTCTCCGCGCTGCCGCTGGAGGACTACCGGATCGGGCTGCCGGCCGGCGGCACCTGGACCGAGGTGATCAACACCGACGCCCACCACTACGGCGGCTCCGGGGTCGGCAACCTCGGCGCGGTACACGCGCAGGACGTGCCGTGGCACGGGATGCCGGCGTCGGTCGCGCTGCGGGTCCCGCCGCTGGGCGTGCTCTGGCTCCGCCGCAACTGACCGGGCTGTTTCGGGTTCGGCTGACCGTGTCCCGCCCGCGTCCCGAGAATCGGTGCGGGTCTTCGGACACGTCGCCCTCCTCGCCGGACAGTCGCCGGGCCGGTCGGTCAGCTCGCGGGCCGGTTTGTCAGGTCGCCGCCGGGGAGACATGTTCGTGGTGAGCGATATACCTGTGAGTCATAAATATGCCTCAGAGTCATATCGGTCACCCCAACACCTACCAGCCATGCACTACCGTTGGTAACCAGAGACGCCCCAATTTTCACCCTCCGTCGAACTTTGCGTCGTCGCCGTGCCGCGACGTGAACCGTCTCCGCAGTCGCCGCCGTATCCCGGATCGGATGCCGGACACCGTGACGACGAGGCGGAGGAGCTTCGATGGCGTGGAGCAGGGGCACGACGAGCAGACGAAGGATGACGGGTTCGTCCCGTCAGCGGAAGATCGCCGGCGGGGTCGCGCTCGCGGTAACGGCCGGCGCGGCGTTCGCGGTCGCGACCGGGACCGGTCAGGCGGCGGAGAACTGTCAGGGCCTGGACACGGCCCTGCGCAACAACCTGACCTTCATCGCCGGACAGCGGCAGAATCCGGACGCCAACTCGCCGGCCCGGATCGCCAACCGACAGGCCGTGGTCGACCTGATCCAGCAGCGCCGCGCCGCCGCCGGCTGTGACGGCGACGTGGACGTCGCCGGGGCCGCCTGCCCGATGGTCCCGTGGGAGGTGGCCATGGCCACCCGCCTGGACCAGGCGTGGGCGATCACCGAGCAACTGACCGGGAAGCGGACCGGCCAGCTCGCCGACCCGCAGGCGACCCAGGCCCGGGTGCAGCGGCTCGACGGAATCTTGAGCGGCGTCCGCGACATCGTGCAGGGTGCGCAGCAGGCTCAGGCCGGGAAGGCCGCTCCCGGCGGCGATGCGGAAGCCGGCGCCGACGCGGAAGCCGGCGCCGACGCGGAAGCCGGCGGGGACGCGGCTCCCGGCGGCGACGCGGAAGCCGGCGGCGACGCGGCTCCCGGCGGCGACGCGGCTCCCGGCGCAGGCGCGGCGGCCGACGGCGGCGCGGCGCGGGCGGCCGGGATCATCGACGCTGTGGGTGCGCTGCTCGGGCAGATCGCCGACATCATCGAGGCCGCCGGGGCTGGCCAGCAGGCCGGCGCCGGAGAGCAGGGGGCCGGCGGGCAGCAGGCCGGCGAGGAACAGGGCGCAGGGCAGCAGGCGGCCGGCGGACAGCAGGCCGCAGGTGAGCAGGGGGCCGGCGGGCAGGTCGCGGGCGCCGAGCAGGCCGCCGGCCAGCAGGCGGGGAACGCCGGCGGCCAGAAGGCCGGAAATGCAGGCGGCCAGAAGGCCGGGAACGCTGGCGGCCAGAAGGCGGCGAATGCCGGCGGGCAAGTCGCCAACCGGATCCAGCAGATCCGCGTCCGGATCCAACAACTGCGGGCGATCGTGCAGCAGGTGCGGGAAGCCCGGCAGGCGGCGCGCGACCAGGCCGCCGCCGAGGACCAGGCGCAGAACGAGGCCGGTGCACAGAACCAGAACGAAGCCGGGAACCAGAACGAGGCCGACAACCAGGCCGACGCACAGAACCAGGCCGGAGCCGAGAACCAGGCTGGCGCCCACGACCAGAGCGGCGCAGAAGACCAGGCCGGAGCCAACGACCAGGCCGGGGCACAGGACCAGGCCGGAGCCAACGACCAGGCCGGGGCACACGACCAAGCCGGAGCCGAAGACCAGGCCGGAGCGCAGGACCAGGCCGGAGCCGAGGACCAGGGTGCGGGCGGTGCCGGTTCGGTCTACATGGTGGCCGATCCGAGTGCGCCGGGCTGCGCCGACGCAGCCGGGGAGAAGTCCGGCGGGTCCGCCGCCGACGGCGGGACGGCCGACACCGGCACGGGCACGGGTGCGGGTGCGGGTGCGGGTGCCGACGGTCGCAGGGCCGGCACGGTCAGCGGGTCACGCACCGACTAGGACCGACGCGGTGGGCGCGGCCTGGTCGGGCGTACGTCAGACCAGGCCCGCGTCCCGCATCAGCTGCCAGAGCCCGGCGCCGTCCGGCGCGGAGAGCCACTTCTGCCCCACCGGCCCCGAGGAGGAGGACTGGCCGGCCGGGGCGGGCAGGCTACCGGCCAGCACCGACTGGGTCGGCGAGAGGCGGCGGATCGCCACTCCGGCGACGTTGTCCGGGTGGGCGGCGGCGAACTCGCGATAGATCTCCTGGTCGTGCTGCCCGTCGTCGCCGATCAGCAGCCAGCGCACCTCGGGGAACTCCCGGGCCAGCCGGGCCAGGGTGGCCCGCTTGTGCTCCCGGCCGCTGCGGAACCACCGGTCGGCGGTCGGCCCCCAGTCGGTCAGCAGCAGCGGACCGGCCGGGTAGAGGTGCCGGGAGAGGAACCGGGTCAGCGTCGGCGCGACGTTCCACGCGCCGGTGGAGAGGTAGAAGACCGGCGCACCCGGGTGGGCGGTGGCCAGCCGCTCGTAGAGCACCGCCATGCCGGGCACCGCGGCCCGGGCGTGCTCGTCCAGCACGAAGGTGTTCCAGGCGGCGAGCAGCGGTCGGGGCAGCGCGGTCACCATGACCGTGTCGTCGATGTCGGAGAGGATCCCGAACCGGACCTCCGGGTCGAGGATCCGCACCAACGCCTCGGCCGGCTCGGCGTCGGCGACGCTGAGGCGTACCGAGGACCAGCCGGGGGTGAAGTCGCCCTCGACGAGGGTGTCGACGAAGCCGCTGCGGTCGGCCTGCGCCTCGTGGGTGACCCCACCCGCCTCGATGGTCACCTTGACGTGCTTGGCCGGCAGGGTGGTGAAGCTGCGCCAGCCGCGTACCTTGTCCAGCCGGCCCCGCTGCCGGGTGTCCGGGCGGCCGAGCAGCACCCGGCAGAGCACCCGCGCCCAGCCCGGCGCGCCGTAGCCGGCGTACGCGACGATGTTGGCCTGCCAGCCGGTGCGGCGCAGGCGACGCTCCACCAGCTGGTGCACGGCGTCCTCGAGCCGCGCGGCTCGGTGCAGGTTCGGTACGGCCAGCTGGCCTGCGGGAGTGGGTGGCACGCTGCAACCCTGCCACACCTGGGCGGAAGCGGCCACGCGAGAGATGCCCGGCTCCCGGGATCCGCCCCGGGCGTCTGGTACGGCGTGAAACACTCCGGTCGGGACGACGACGGGGGCGTTGGTCGTGTCGACATCGCAGGACCACGCGGAGCGGCCGCGGCTCGACCGGCCGGCGCTCGTCGCGCTGCTGCTCGGGGCGGTCGGGGTGGGTTACCGGCTGGTGCTGACCCTGCTGACCGTGCCCCCGTCGAACAGCGACGAGGCCACCTTCGGGCTCGCTGCCCTGCACATCGCCGCCGGCCGGGAGCGCCCGGTGTTCCTCTACGGGCAGCACTACATGGGCATGGTGGAGGCGTACCTGGCGGCGCCGCTGGTGGCGCTGTTCGGGCCGAGCTGGCCGGTGTTGCGGCTGCCGCTGCTGGCGCTGTACGCGCTCTTCCTGTGGTTGTCGTACCGGCTGACCCGTCGGCTCTACTCGCCCTGGTTCGCCACCTTCGTGGTGGGTCTGCTGGCGCTCGGCACGGAACGGGTGGTGCGCGACCAGTTGACCGTGGTGGGCGGCCGGCCCGAGGTGAAACCGGCGGTGCTGGCGATGCTGCTGATCGCGGTGGCGCTGGCCCAGGACCGGGTGCGGCGCCGGTGGGCCGCGATCGGCCTGGCCGGGCTGCTGGCCGGGCTGGCGCTCTGGTCGGACTGGCTGATCGTGCCGTACCTGGCGGTGGCCGGGCTGCTGCTGCTCTACGCCGCCCGCCGGGACCTGCTCGGCTGGCCGGGGCTGCTGCTGGTGGCCGGTTTCGTCGTCGGGGTGGCGCCGATGATCTGGGACAACCTGGTCGCGCCGCCCGGGTCGGACTCGCTGTCGGTGCTCCGTGAGATCAACTCCACCGGCGGCCCGCCGCCGCCGTGGTCGCTCCGGGTGCGCGGCGGCCTGCTGGAGGGGGTGCCGCTGGCCACCGGGCTCTGCCCGATCACCGGCTGCGCCCGCTGGCAGGAGTGGTTCGGCCTGCTCTACCCGATGCTGCTGACGGTCGCGGCGCTGCTCGCGCTGGTCGCGTACCGCCGGACCGCCGGCCTGCCCACGGCCCGGCGGGTCCGGCCGGTCGCGCAGCTCACCCTGGTCGCCGGCGCGGCGCTGACCCTACTCGCGTACGTCCGCAGTCCGCTCACCGTGACCGACCCGCTGGGCAACGCCCGCTACCTGTCGGTGCTCCAGCTCTCCCTGCCCGCGGTGCTCTGGCCGCTCTGGGCGGCGGCGGTGGCCTGCTGGCGGGGCACGGTCGGTGCGGCGGGCCGGCTGGCCGGGGCGACCGCGACCGCCGTGCTCGCCGGGCTGACCGCCACCGCCGTGGTGGCCACCGGGCTCTTCCTGACCGGGACGGAGGCGGCCCAGGACGAGGAGCGGCAGGCGCGGGAGCTGGCCGACGCGATGCGCCGGACCGGGCTGCGCGAGGTGTACGGCGACTACTGGACCTGCAACCGGCTGACCTTCGCCACCGGCGAGCGGGTGGTCTGCGCGGTGCTCGACGGCGCGCTCACCCCCGGGCAGAACCGCTACCGACCGTACTGGGCGCAGGTCGGCCGGGCGGAGCGACCCGGGTACGTGGTGGAGGTCGGCTCCGCGGCGGAGCGGCGGCTACGCCGCCTGCTCGGCGAGCAGGCCGGCGCCGCCGCCCTGGTGGAGGTGGCCGGATATCGCGTGTACCACCCGCCGACCGCCGTGCGGCCGTGGCGCTGAGCCGGCCCGTACGCTGGCGGCGTGCTCATCCTGCTGCCGCCCTCCGAGGGGAAGGCCGACGCCGGCACGGGCCGGCGGCTCGACCTGACCCGGCTCTCCCTGCCCGAGCTGACCCCCGCCCGCCAGGAGGTGCTGACCGCGCTGATCGCGCTCAGCGGCGGCGACGAGGCGGCGGCGCTGGCCGCCCTCGGGCTCAGCGCCGGACAGCGGGGCGAGCTGGCCCGCAACGCGCGGCTGGACCGGGCGGCGACCGCACCGGCGGGGCAGGTCTACACCGGGGTGCTCTACGAGGCGCTCGACCTGGCCTCGCTGCCGGCCCCGGCACAGCGGGCGGCGCGCCGGACCGTGCTGATCAGCTCCGGCCTCTGGGGCGCGGTACGCCTCACCGACCGGATCCCGCCGTACCGCTGCCCGATCGGGGCGAAACTGCCGGGGGTGGGGGCGCTGTCGGCGTACTGGCGTCGGGCGTTGGCCCCGGCGATGGCGGCGGCGGCCGGCGACGGGCCGGTGCTGGACCTGCGCTCCGGGGCGTACGCCGCGACCTGGGCGCCGCGCGGCGAGCAGGCCGGCCGCACGGTGACGGTGCGGGTGCTGCACGAGCGGGACACTTCGGCCGGGCCGACCCGCAGCGTGGTCAGCCACTTCAACAAGGCCACCAAGGGCCGGCTGGTCCGCGACCTGCTGGTGGCCGGCGCCCGGCCGCGCACCGCCGCCGGGCTGGTCACCGCGCTGCGTGACCTCAAGTACACGGTCGAGGAGCAACCGACGCCGCCCGGACGCCCCCGGCAGCTCGACGTGGTGGTCACCGAGCTCTGACGAGCCGCAAGATTTCCTCAAGGCTGGGCCGGATCGGTGGAACCCGGCCCGCGTGCGGGTGACGGTATGGGGACCCCGACGCCGACAAGGAGCGGTCCGATGGCCCCGCAACCCACCCTGCTCGACCGGCCCCCCGTTCCGCCGCCCCCGCCGCCGATGGACTGGCTCACCCTGGGCGACGCCTTCGAGGTGGCCTGCCTGGTCCGCTGCACACCCCCACCCGCCGCCGAGCGCGGCCCGATCGAGCCGTACCGGCCGGTGGAGTTCAACCGGGAGGACGCCGCGCTGCGGATGCGGCAACTGCTCAACCGCCTGGCCGTGCCGGTGGAGCACGAGGTGGTCAGCGGTGGCCTGCGCCGCCGCTACGAGCTGCACCGGCTGCACGTGCCCCGGGAACACCGGGCGGCGTACGCGGAGCTGCGTGAGTCGGGCTGGCGGCGGGGCCGCCGGGAGCTGCTGGGCGGGCCGGCCCCCGGCGCGTCGACGGCCCGGGCCGCCTGGCGGTCCCGGCTGGCCGCGGCGGCCTGGCGGTCGGCGCTGCTGGCCGGCGGCCGGCACGTGCGCCGGCACATCCTGGGGGTCCGGCTGACCGACCGGGAGCTGGCCGCCGTGCTGGTCCGTAGCGCCGCCCTGCTGGACGTGCCGGCCCTGCTCCGGCCGGGTGCCGGCTGCTTCGTGGTCAGCGTCGCCGACGGCCCGGACCGGCTCAGGATCATGGACCGCGCGGCGCTCGCCCCGGCCCGCTGACCCGGTACGCCGACCGGGCGGGCTTGCGCCCGGGGCGGTGCGCGGCGCAGAGTGCTGCGCGTGAGCCGTTGCTGGTCTGTCCCCGGCCGGCGGCGTGCCGCCGCCTCGGCGGCGCTGCTGATGCTGCTGCTCGTGTCGACGGGCGGGCTGGGCGCCTGCCGCGATTCCCCGCCCGAGCCGGTGCCGATCCGGATCGCCACCGGCAGCGCGACGGCCGTGTACCACGCCTTCGGGCAGTCGCTGGCCGCCATCCTCAACCGGGAGCTGCCCGAGGTGCGGGCCAGCGTGGTGGTCACCGCCGCCTCCGCCGAGAACATGCGGCTGGTCGGCGCGGGTGCGGCCGAACTCGGCTTCACCCAGGCCGACGTGCTGCCCACCGGCCCCGCCTCGCACCCGTCGGTGCTCGCGGTGGCCCGGGTCTACGACGACCTGCTGCACCTGGTCACCACCGCCGGCGGCCCGGTCCGGACGGTCGCCGACCTGCGCGGGCGGCGGGTGTCGGTGGGCGCGGCGGGCTCCGGCACCGAGGTCACCGCGACCCGGCTGCTGGAGGTGGCCCGACTCGGCGGCGACCGGGTCCAGCAGAAGCACCTCAACCTGGACGACTCGGTGGCCGCGCTGCGGGCCGGTGAGATCGACGCGTTCTTCTTCTCCGGCGGGCTGCCGGTGCGCGCGGTGCGCGAGCTGACGGCCGACTCGGCCACCCGGGTCGTCGACCTCGGCGAGTGGACCGAGCCGCTGCGCCGCAGTTACCGCGAGGTGTACGTGTCGCGGGACATCCCGCGCTCGGTGTACCACCTCGACCCGGTCACCACGGTGGCCAACCCGAATTACCTGATCGTCCGGGCGGACCTGCCGGAGCCGCTGGTGCGGGAGGTGACCCGGCTGCTGATGGAGCGCCGGGCCGAGCTGGCCGCGGCCCATCCGGCGGCCGGCCGGATGAGCCCCCGCTCGGCGATCGCCACCGCGCCGCTGCCGCTGCACCCGGGCGCGGCGGGCTGGTACCGCTCCGTCAAACCCTGACCCGCTCAGGTCCCGGCCGGCGCCCCGTCGACGCCCACGTCTTCGGCGGGGTGCCCCGGGCCCGCCTGCTTCGGCACCGGGGCGTCCGCCGGGGTGGGCCCGGTGGCGGCCAACGCCGGTGGCCGGTCGACCGGGCCCGGTGGTGGGTCGTCGGGGGCGGGGCCGTCGGGGGCGGCGGGCGATCCCTCGGCGCCGCTGGTCGAGCCGTCCCACGGGGCCGGGAACCACAGCTCCGCGACCAGGCCGCGGGGCTCCCCCGCCCGCATGGTCAGTCGCCCGTCGGAGGCGTCCACCAGCACCGCGACGATGGTCAGCCCGAGCCCCGCGCCGTCGATGTTCTGCGCGTCCGGCGCCCGCCAGAACCGCTCGGTGGCCTGGTCCAGCTGGCCCGGCGTCATGCCCGGCCCGGTGTCGCGTACCTCCAGGGCGGTGCCGCCGTCGGCGTACCGGACGGTGACGGTGACCTCTCCCCCGGCCCCGCTGAACTTCACCGCGTTGTCGATCAGCGCATCGAGGGCCTGGTCGACGGCGGTGGGCACGGTCCTGGCGTACGCCGGGCCACCGGCGCGCAGCCGGAGGGCCACCGAACGGTGCCGGGCCAGCGGCTCCCACGCGGCGACCCGCGAGGCGGCGACCTCCGCCGCGTCCACGGTCACCCGCTGGTTCTCCTCCCGCTCCGCCCGGGCCAGGGTGAGCAGGGCGTCGAGCACCAGCGCCAGCCGGTCGGTCTCCTCCAGCGCGAGCCGGTGCTCGGCGCGGCCGTCCGGGTCGGTCAGGCTCGGCCCCAGCTCCTCCACCCGCAGCCGCAGCGCGGTCAGCGGGTTGCGGAGCTGATGGCTGGCGTGGGCGACGAACGCGCGCTGCCGGTCCATCACGTCGGAGACCGCGTCGGCCATGTTGTTGAAGCTGGCCGCGAGGCGGCGCAGCTCGGGCGGGCCCAGCCGGTGCTGCACCCGCGCTCCCCCGTCGCCCTCGGCGATCTCGTGGGTCACCGCGTCCAGCTCGGTCACCGGTCGCAGCACCCAGCCGGCCAGCCCGAACGCGGTGGAGACGCAGGCCAGCACGGCGAGCAGGCCGATCCCGGCCAGCAGCAGCCACCAGACCGTCACCGTGCGCCGGACCTTGCCGGCCGGGGTGGCGGTGACCACCGCGCCGAGCACCTCGCCACCGTCGTTGATCGGCACCGCCACCACCAGCGGGCCGTCCACCCACGGCCAGACCGCCTCCGGCCCGCTGAACTGCTGGCCCGCCAGGGCCGTGTCGCGCGCCGTCTCGGCGTCCCGGCCGGCGCGCCAGTCGGGCGACACCACCACGGTACGGCCGTCCCGGTCGACCACCGCCGCGCCGATGCCGTACAGCTCCTCGTAGGCGGCCAGTTCGCCGCTGAGTGGTCCGGGCACGCCGCCGCGCAGCGCCGGCCCGGCCAGCGAGGCGAACCGGGTCGCGTCGGCGAGCCGGTCGGCGCGGACCCGGTCGGTCTCCCGGGAGGCGAGGGTGGCCGCCAGCGGGGTCTCCAACGCCAGCAGCACCAGCACCATCAGCAGCAGGTAGCTGATCACCAGTCGGCGACGCACCGGCCGCCCCTCACTCGCCGCGGAGCCGGTAGCCGACCCCGCGCACGGTCTCGACCAGCCGGGGCTCGCCGAGCTTGCCGCGCAGCGAGCCCACGTGCACCTCGACGGTGTGCCGGTCGGCCCAGGTGGTGCCCCAGACGTCCAGCAGGATCCGGTCCCGGGGCACCGCGACGCCGGGCTGGCGGGCCAGCGAGAGCAGGATGTCGAACTCCTTGCGGGTCAGCGCCACCGGCCGCCCGGCGACGGTGACCGTACGGCCGGCGACGTCGATGCGCACGGCGCCGGCCTCGATCAGGTCCCGCTCCGGCACGGTGTGCGACGCGCGGCGCAGCACCGCCTCTATCCGGGCCTGGAGTTCCACCATCGAGAACGGCTTCACCACGTAGTCGTCGGCGCCCAGCCGCAGGCCGAGCACCCGGTCGCGTTCCTCGCCCCGGGCGGTGACCGCGATGATGCCGAGCTGGCTGCTGCGCCGGCGCAGCTCCCGGCAGACCTCGGTGCCGTCCCCGTCGGGCAGGGTCAGGTCCAGCAGCACCAGGTCGCAGGGGGCGGCGGAGAGGGCCGCGGCGACGGTGGCCGCGTGCTCGACCTCGTACCCGCGCCGGGTCAGCGCCGAGGAGAGGGCGGCGGCCACCCGACGGTCGTCCTCGACCAGCAGGATGCGCACGGGTGACCCCCCAATTCGTCGTACGGATGACGTGCGAATGGTGGCAGAAGAGCGCGACGGGCGGGAGGCCCGGTCCGGCCACCGGACAGCTCGACCGGCCCCGGGGCCGCCGGAGCGGGCCGTACGCTGCCGTCATGATCTACAAACTGGTGACCCTCGACGAGTGGGCGCGGGCCGGGGTGGACGGGTACGTCCCCGCCTCGGCCCTGGACCGCCAGGACGGGTTCCTGCACCTGTCGGCGGCGGACCAGATCGTGGAGACCGCCCGGCGGCACTACGCCCGGGCCACCGGGCTGGCCCTGCTCACGGTCGACCCGGACCTGCTCGGCGACGACCTCCGCTGGGAGCCGTCCCGCGACGGCGCCTGGTTCCCGCACCTGTACGGCGCGCTGCCGCTGGCGGCGGTCACCGGCGTCGCGGAACTGCCGGCGGACGTGCCCCGCCGCCGAGGCGGTGGCCGACCTTTTGCGCTGAGCCGGCAGCCGACGAGGCCCGGGACGAGTCGTCGTCCCGGGCCTCGTGGTGTGCTGGGTCAGCGGCAGAGCCGCCCGATCTCCTCGGAGAACCGGTCCATCGGGTTCGCCTCGGCCGGGCCGAGCAGGTAGGTCTTCAGCTCGCGCCGGGCCTCGGTCATCGGGTCGTCGCCGGTGCGGGTGAGCGCGAGGATCTTCTCCAGTTCGCCGCAGTCGACCGAGAGCAGGTACGCCGCCCGCGAGGTCGGGAACTCCCGGCGGAACTCGTCCTCGGGCAGCCCGCTCGGGTTGGCGACCACGTACGGCCGCTGGCTCTGCACGAAGTCGGAGACCACGCTGGACACGTCGCTGACCAGCAGGTCGGTCTGGTTGAAGCAGTCGAACAGCGCCGGGACGCGGCCGGTGACCACCCGGTGGCCGGGGCCGTCCAGCGAGGTGGCGTCGACGTCGCCGCCGGCCGCCCGGACCAGCGACACGATCCGCTCGTGCGCGGCCTTGGCCTCCTTGGAGCGGGAGCCGGTCAGCGGGTGCGGCTTGTAGATCAGGCGGACCGCGGGCGAGGTGGCCAGCAGTCCCTTGACGATCCGCTCGCCCATCAGCACCACCGAGGTGTGGTACGGGTCGTCGTCCAGCCAACCCTCCCAGGTGGGGGCGTAGAGGACGGTGAACGGCCGGTCCTCGGTGCGCGCGCCGAAGGTGTGCACGCCGGCGAGCTGCGGCCGTCCGATCTCGACGATGTCCTCGTCGCGTACGCCGACACCGGCCCGGGCGTAGCGCTCCCGGCCGGCGAGGCCGGCGACCCACACCTCGTCGTACACCTTGCTGTAGGGGTTGACGCTGGCCTGCTTGTCGCTGTCGCCGTGCCCGACGAAGACGTGCTTCATGCCCGGCTCGCGGAGCAGGTGGATGTTCGCGCCGACGTTCGCGGCGTAGAGCGCGGCGCGGACGGTGCCCAGTTCGAGGTTCATGAAGTCGACCCCGGCCGGTACGCAGACCACCGGCAGCCGGGTGTCGGCCAGCTCGAGGAAGGCCTCCTTGCTGCGCATCAGCACGATGCCGCGCTGGTTCAGCGCCTCGGTCGGGGCCAGCCACATGTTGGCCTGGTAGACGTCCTTGGCGGGGCCGGCGAAGTAGAGCGCCACCTCGGGCCGGTAGCTGTCCAGCCAGCGCTGGAGCACCGGCAGCACCGGGCTCTTGCCGGTGCCCCGGCCGCGCAGCCAGGTCAGCGCGATGATCCCGCCGACCGCCGCGGCGGCGACGACGGCCACCGCGCCGACGACCAGGACCGGGGTGACGTCTTCCTGGACCGCGGCCACCACGGCGGCCGGGATCAGCAGCACGTTCGCCACCGCCAGCGGGACGCCGGCGAGGTCGGACGCCCACTGCGGCGGGCGCGGCGCGGACCGGATCGGGCCCAGCTCGATGTTGCGGACCAGCGCGGAGATCGGGTTACGGCGGTCGATCATCGTGTTGAGCGCGCCGGAGAAGACCGCGATCACCCACACCGCGGCCGGCAGGATCAGCAGCCAGGTCACCTCGATCGCGGTCAGCCGGACGGTCGCGGCGACCAGCAGCACCGTGGCCAGGTCGCGGCTGAGCTGCCGGTAGCCCCGGTTGAGGCCGACCTTCTCCAGCAGGAGGTCCGACGGCGGCGACCACCGGGAGAGGGCGAACTCACCGACGACGGCGGCCAGCCCGGCCACGGCGAAGACGGGCACCCAGCCGAGGGCGCCCGCGACGAGCATGACCAGGTAGGACAGCACCAGCAGCGCGCCACGGGCGGCGACGCCGGTGCGTTCCATAAACGTGCCGAACAACGGTTACGCTCCTATGAGATCGATGACGGGCATTGCCCGTGTCGTCGACGTCACGCCGCGACGTGGGTGGTATTTCCCGCGCCGTGTCCGGTTCGACCCGGCTGCGGGTGACTGCGACCTTAACGCGAGTGGATGCCCCGGCGTCGCTCGGGTGTCGGGAACGATCATCGTCGCCGCGACCCGGGCCGGCGCGCCGCCGGGGCGTGGGTGTCGGATTGCTCAGGCGGCCGGTCGGTAGCAGGTCATCGCCCCCGGCCCCTTGCGCGCGGCAAACTCCTCAAAGCCGAGGTCGACCACGGTGTCGCGGGCGTACCGGTTGCTGTTGTAGACGCAGATGGTGCCCACGCCGACCCGCCGCACCGCCGTGGCCACCTCGTCCTTCGGGGGCTGGATCCGGCCGTCGGCGAACCTGGCGAGCAGCAGCCGGTCCTTGGCGAAGTCCGAGTTGAGGTCGTACTCGACCAGGTAGAAGTCGCGCGGCAGGACCACCCGGACCTCGCTGGTGACGATCAGCGAAGTCCGCATGATCACCGACGGGGCGAGCAGGAAGCCGTCCGGCCGGTCCTGGTCCTTGATCCAGAACGCGATCTTCTGCCGCTGCTGGGGCAGCTTCCAGGTGGGCCGGTCGTGCGTCTGCACCCAGCTCACCGGAGACCACATCGGAGTCGCCCAGAGCGCGAAGCAGGCGACCATCGCCGCCGCGAGCACGGCCCCGACCGCGCCGCGCAGCAGCGGCGCGGGTGACGGAACGTCCACCGTGCAGAGCAGGCCGATCAGCGCCGGCAGGGCCAGCAGCCAGGGCACCCGCCAGAGCACCACGGAGATGCCGCTGAGATCGCCCAGCACCTCGAGCACGCCGGGGACCAGCAGCACGCTCATCGTCAGGGTGGCGCCGGCGGCCAGCAGCGCCGGGGTGCGGCGCCGGGCCAGCAGCGGGCCGCACCAGAGCGCCAGGCCGCTGATCACGCCGACGATCCCCACCAGCAGCGTCCGCCGGTAGGTGTACTCGGCGTCGAAGAAGGCGTCGTCCGCGCCGGTCGCGGTCATCCCGCCGAGCACCAGCCGGGACACCACGATCGCCCCGACCGGGTACGCGATGGCGGCCACCCCGCCGATCAGGGCGTCCTTCCAGCGGCCGACCAGCAGCATGGCCAGCCCCGCCGCGCCGACCAGCAACGGCAGGATGATCGCCGAGGTGGTGGTCAGGCCGGCGGCGGTCACCGACAGCGCGAAGACCAGCAGCAGTGACCGGCGCGAGCGGGTGTCGAACCACTCGGTCAGGTAGAGCCACATCAGCGGGATGACCGCCGAGACGAACATGCCCTTGCCCTCGTAGAGCCGGGGCAGGTGGAAGGTGCCCAGCGCGGCGTCCGCCCCGGCCACCAGATATAGGTAGGCGACGGCGACGCTGAAGGCGAGCACCGGGCGGCGGGGCGCCCACCGGTGGACCAGCCGCCAGAGCGCCAGGATGGCCAGCACGGCCAGCGCCGGCAGCAGCACGTACCAGGTCGCGGAGGCGCCGTGGATGCCGAGCACCCGGCCGAGCGCGCCGGCGAACACCTCGATGGAGGGGGTCGGCGGCTGCGAGCCCATCGCCGGGGCGACGTTCTCGGTGAAGAGGAAGTCGTTGAGCGGGACGATGTCGCGCTCGGCCACCCAGACCGACTTGCCGACGTAGTAGACGTCGTCGGGGGTGTTGCGGGCGATGAACAGCGAGGAGATCGCCACCCCGACCGAGACCAGCAGCGCGTACGCCGACTGGAGCGCGGTCGGCGCGGGCGCCGCCGGCTCCGGCGCGGGCCCGGCCAGCCAGGCCCGCCGGGTCAGCAGCATCGCGCCGACGGCCGCGACCATCCCGGCGGCGGCCGGCACCCACCAGGAGATGCCGTCGCCGGCCGGCGTGCCGGCCAGGCCGGCGGTGATCGCCGCCACGGCGGCGGCCGCCACCACCGGCAGCACCCAGCGGCGCGGGTGAGCCGCGGGGGCCGGGCCGGGCGCCACCGGCGTCGACGCGGCGGCCGGGCCGCTGCGCCGCCAGGCGCGCACCCCCGCCCAGCCGGCCAGCAGGACGCCGGACGCCACCCAGATCAGGAAGGTCACCGACGGGCGGAGGCTGAACAGGAACGCGGCGTGGTAGAGCACGGTCCACAGGGCGAAGCCGACCACGCCCGCGTCGGTGACGGCGGCGGGCGCCGCCGCGATCAGCGCGGACAGCCGGCGCCGATCGGGCGCCTGCGGGCTCTCGCGAGACGCGTCCGGCGGGGCGGAACGCTCCTCGACGGCAACGTGGTCGGCGTTCGACACGGGTCGTCCTTGTCGTTGTGTGGGCGATGTGCGCGACAGGCATGCGGCGGGCGGCGCCACCGGGGCGGCCCGGCTCCGGTCCGGGTTGCAGAGTAGCCGGAACCACCTTTTTGTGATGTCCGACAGGTGGCGTGGCGGTGACGCGTCGGGGCTCACTCGTGTCTTCCGGGTCAGCCGGACACCGGCGCCTCGCGCTGGCGGGGCAGCGTCGGTTCGGCGCCGAGGCCGGCCGCGACCGCCTCGGCGAGGGTGTCGAGGTAGGTGTCGGTGAGCGGGGTGCGGGCGATGGCGAGCCGCCAGTAGAGCGGCCCCACGATCAGGTCGACCGCGGCGTCCGGGTCGGTGCCGGCCGGCAGCTCGCCGCGCTCGATCGCCCGGCCGATGAGCTGGCCGCCGATCTCCTGCTGCTTGCCCCGGAGCACCTGCTGCAGGGTCTGGTCGATGGTCGGGTTGCGGGCCGCCTCGGCGAGCAGGTCGGGGATGATCTGCGAGGCCAGCGGGTGGCTCAGCGCGTGCGCCATCACCTGGAACAGCAGCGCCAGGTCGCCGCGGAGGGTGCCGGTGTCCAGCGCGGGCAGCTTGCTGCCGGCGGCGGCGACCACGTTTTCCAGGACCAGTTCGAGCTTGGAACTCCACCGCCGGTAGATGGCCGTCTTGCTGACCCCGGCCCGGCGGGCGACCGCCTCGATCGAGAGCCGGCCGTAGCCGACCGCGGCGAGCTCCTGCATCAGCGCGCGCCGGATGGCCTTCGTGATGTCGCCCCGGAGCACCGCGGCGCCGGCCGGCGTACGCCTCTTCTCGCTGGTCATCGGGGACCTTCCGCAGCTGTCACGTGGGCCAATGTACCGCAACGACGGTACGGTTGCGTCCCGACGTGTTTTGGACTACCGTCCACGCAGCGACGAGGCGGCCTCCGCGAACAGCTCCCCCGTAAGATTCCATCGTCGCGAGCATCCCGTTGGCACGAAAGATCGGAGTGCCCTTCCATGGCCGACACCGCGCTGGTCGACCCCGAAACGGGCCTGACCCAGGCGCAGCTGGCCGCCCGGCACGGACTACGGGTCGCCGGTGAGCGCCCTTCCCTGGCCGAATACAGCCGCCGGCTGTGGTCCTACCGGCACTTCATCGCCGCGTACGCCAACGCCAAGCTCGTCGCGTCGTACAGCAACGCCAAGCTGGGTCAGGTCTGGCAGGTGCTGACCCCGCTCACCAACGCCCTGGTCTACTACCTGATCTTCGGGATCGTGCTCGCCCAGAACCAGATCCCGAACTTCATCGCGTACCTGACCACCGGGCTGTTCATCTTCAACTTCACCCAGAGCGCGGTGCTGGCCGGCACCCAGTCGATCAGCGGCAACCTCGGGCTGATCCGGGCGCTGCACTTCCCCCGGGCCAGCCTGCCGCTGGCCGCCACGGTCACCCAGTTCCAGCAGCTGCTGGCCTCGATGGTCGTGCTGGTCGGGATCGTGCTGGCGACCGGCGAGCCGATCACCCTCAAGTGGTTGATGGTGGTCCCGGCGCTGCTGCTCCAGGCGATCTTCAACGCCGGCATCGTGATGCTGGTCGCCCGGATGGGCTCGAAGGCCAGCGACCTGAAGCAGGTCATGCCCTTCATCCTGCGCACCTGGATGTACGGCTCCGGCGTCCTCTACAGCGTCAGCCTCTTCGAGCGGCTGCCGGGCTGGGCGACGACCGTGGTCCAGTTCAACCCGATGCTGGTCTACATCGAGCTGGCCCGCTACTCCCTGCTCGAGCAGGCGCCACTGCTCAACGAGTCGCTGGCCCAGCTCTGGCTGGTCGGCGCGGCGTGGGCGGTGCTGGCGGGTGTCGGGGGCTTCATCTACTTCTGGCGCGGCGAACAGGAGTACGGCCGTGGTTGACCACTTCGAGGCGTCCAACGACGTCACCGTCACGCTGCCCCGGCTGACGGAGCGGATCCCCACCGTGGTGGTGGACGACGCGCACGTGATCTACCGGGTGCACAAGGGTGCCGGTGGGGGCAGCACGCCGGTGGCCGCGCTGCGGCGGCTGGTGAAGCGGTCCTCCGCACCGAACATCCAGGAGGTGCACGCGGTCAAGGGGGTCTCCTTCACCGCGTACCGGGGCGAGGCGATCGGACTGATCGGCAGCAACGGCTCCGGCAAGTCCACCCTGCTGCGCACCATCGCCGGCCTGCTGCCGGTGAACCGGGGCGCGGTCTACACCCAGGGCCAGCCCTCGCTGCTCGGCGTGAACGCCGCCCTGCTCAACGACCTGTCGGGTGAGCGGAACGTCACGCTCGGCTGCCTGGCCATGGGCATGCACCCGGACGACGTGGCCCGGATGACCCCGGAGATCATCGAGTTCTCCGGGATCAACCAGCGGGGCGACTTCGCCAGCCTGCCGATGCGGACGTACTCCTCCGGCATGGCGGCCCGGCTGCGCTTCTCCATCGCGGCCGCCAAGAAGCACGACGTGCTGCTGATCGACGAGGCGCTCGCCACCGGCGACAAGGGCTTCCGCAAGCGCAGTGAACAGCGGGTCCGCGAGCTACGGGAGGGCGCCGGCACGGTGTTCCTGGTGAGCCACCAGCTCTCCTCGATCCGGGACACCTGTGAACGGACGATCTGGCTGGAATCGGGCGTGCTGCGGATGGACGGGCCGACCGACGAGGTCATCCGGGCATACGAGGCGTTCTCGAACGGTAAGTAACATCCCGGACCGCGTCGCCCCGTTGGGACGGCGCGGTCCGCGTTAAGGTTCAACCCGCCGCCACTCGGGCGCAATCTTTCATTCAGGCATTCCTGGAAGTGAGGATCGGCAATGACGCAGGACCACACCACTGGCCCGGACGCCACACCGGAGACCCCGGCGCCGTGGCGGCCCTCGCGGACGGTGGCGGTGGTGCTGGCCGGTGGCACCGGGACCCGGCTCGGCCTGGGCATCCCGAAGCAGCTGCTGAAGATCGCCGGTAAGCCGATCATCGAGCACACCCTGGCCGTCTTCGAGGCCGCGGCGGAGATCGACGAGATCATCGTGCTGATGGCCACCGGCCACGTCGCCGACGCCCAGCAGATCGTCGACAAGGCCGGCTTCCGCAAGGTCAGCAAGGTGATCGAGGGCGGCGACACCCGCAACGCCACCACCCGGATCGCCCTGGACGCGGTCGGCGAGGGCGACGTCAACATCCTCTTCCACGACGCGGTCCGGCCGCTGGTCAGCGCCCGCATCGTGCGCGAGTGCGTGAATGCGCTCTGGACCTACTCCGCGGTCGACGTGGCGATCCCCTCGGCCGACACGATCATCCAGGTCGACGAGAACGAGTGCATCACCGACATCCCGGTCCGCGCCACGCTGCGCCGTGGCCAGACCCCGCAGGCGTTCCGCTCCGGCACCATCCGGGAGGCGTACCGGCGGGCCGAGGGTGACCCGGACTTCGCCGCCACCGACGACTGCGGCGTGGTGCTGCGCTACCTGCCCGGCACGCCGATCAAGGTGATCGACGGCTCGGACGAGAACATCAAGGTCACCCACCCGGTCGACGTGCACCTGGCGGACAAGCTCTTCCAGCTCGCCGCCGCCCAGGCGCCCCGGCTGACCGACCACCGCAGCTACACCGAGGAGCTGGCCGGCCGCACGATCGTCATCTTCGGCGGCAGCTACGGCATCGGCCACGACCTGGCCGAGCTGGCCCGCCGCTACGGCGCCCAGGTCTTCCCGTTCAGCCGCTCCTCCACCGGCACCCACGTCGAGCGCGCCGAGGACGTCGAGGCCGCGCTGAAGACCGCCTTCGAGGCCACCGGCCGGATCGACCACGTGGTGGTCACCGCCGGCATCCTGGAGAAGGGCTCGCTGACCGACATGGACCAGGAGACGATGGACCGGGTGCTCCAGGTCAACTTCGTCGGCCCGGTCATCGCCGCCCGGCAGTCCCTGCCGTACCTGCAGCAGACCAAGGGTCAGCTGCTGCTCTACACGTCCAGCTCCTACACCCGGGGCCGGGCCCAGTACGCCCTCTACTCCGCCACCAAGGCGGCCCTGGTCAACCTGACCCAGGCGCTGGCCGACGAGTGGGCCGAGTTCGGCGTACGGGTCAACTGCATCAACCCGGAGCGCACCGCCACCCCGATGCGCACCAAGGCCTTCGGCGAGGAGCCCGAGCACACGCTGCTCGCCGCCGAGACGGTGGCCCAGTCCTCACTGGACGTGCTGATCTCCGACCTGACCGGCCAGGTGATCGACGTACGCCGGGCGCCGGGCGAGCCGGCCCCGGTGCCGGCACAGCCCACCGCCGCCGACCAGGACCGGCTGGCCAGCGGCGTCGACGCCGGCTGACCCGCGACCCGGAGGCGAGTGGGCGACATGCGTGGTGACCTGGTCAGGAAACTGATCGCGCGGTGCCTGACCACCGGTCTGGCCGTGGTCGCGTTCCTGGTGGTGGCGCTGACCGGCGCCACCGGCTGGGGTCTGGCGCTGGCGGTGGCCGCGCTCGTCGCGGCCACGGCGGAGCGCCGGGTCCGCCCGGGCGCCGACATCAGCGCCGAGTCGGTGCTGCTCGCCGCCGGGATCCTGGTCGGGTACGCCCGCCGGCTCGACGGCGGCTTCGACCCGGCGCTGGTGCTCACCGCGCTGGCGCTGCTCGGCGTGGTGCTGCTGGTCGGGCCGCTGCGCGACGCCGGCGACCTGGAGATCCGGGCATGCAACCTGCCGGTGCGCACCTGGACCCCGCTGGTCGCCGCGCGACTCGGCGGCGCGCTGCTGGCCCTGCTGGGGGTGGTGGCGGTGTGCGCCGCGCTCGCCCTGCCCGCCGTCGTCGCGCTGGCCGCCAGCCTGCTGGTGGCCGGCGCCTGCGCGGCGGTCGGGCTCGACCTGGCCCGCCGGCGGTTCCGGCCGGCGGCGGGCGGCGGGCCGGTCGCCCGGGCGCTGCGGGCGCACCAGCCGGAGTTCCTGCTCTACTTCTCCGCTCCCCCCGGCTCCGAGTACCAGGTCACCATGTGGCTGCCGTACCTGGAGCGGCTCGGCCGGCCGTTCATGGTGCTGCTGCGGGAGCCGGAGTTCCTGCCGACGGTCGCCGCCGCGACGAGCGCCCCCGTCGTCTACTGCCCGACGCTCAAGGCGATGGACGACACGCTGGTGCCGAGCCTGCGGGTGGCGTTCTACGTCAACCACGGCGCGAAGAACAGCCACTGCATCCGGTTCTCCCAGCTCACCCACGTGCAGCTGCACCACGGCGACAGCGACAAGGCGCCGAGCGCCAACCCGGTGTCGGCGATCTTCGACCGGATCTTCGTGGCCGGTCCGGCCGCCGTCGAACGGTACGCCCGCGCCGGCGTGGAGATCCCGGCGGAGAAGTTCGTCGTGGTCGGCCGCCCGCAGGTCGAGGCGATCGAGGTACGCACCGAGCCGGTCACCGGCCTGGCGCACCCGACCGTGCTCTACACCCCGACCTGGACGGGGCACCACGCCGACGCCAACTACTGCTCCCTGCCGGTGGCCGAGACGCTGCTGCGCCGGCTGCTGGACCGGGGGGCGACGGTCATCCTGCGGGCCCACCCGTACACCTCGCAGAACCCGGCCTCGGCCCGGCAACTGGCCCGGCTGACCGAGCTGCTGGCGGCCGACCGGGCCGGCACCGGCCGGCAGCACCTGTGGGGGGCCGCGGCGAGCCGGGAGCTGTCCCTGGTCGAGTGCGTCAACCGGGCGGACGCCCTGGTCTCCGACGTCTCCGGGGTGATCTCCGACTTCCTCTACTCCGGCAAGCCGTACGCGGTGACCGACATGGGAGTGGACGGCGACGACTTCGTGGCGCGGTTCCCCCTCGCCGGCTCCGGCTACGTGCTGCGGCGGGACATGTCCAACGTGGACGACGTGCTGACCCAGCTGCTGGACACCGATCCGCTGGCCTCGGCCCGGTGGGAGACCCGCCGCCGCTACCTCGGCGACTTCCCCGCCGACTCGTACGCCGAGGGGTTTCTCGAGGCGGCCCGGCGCGAGCTGGAGCCGGGTTGGGAGCCCCCGTCGCCCCGCGCCGCCGACGCGGTGGCGCAGGAGGGGTCATCCCTCTCCCCCACCGCCTGAACGTCGGCCCGGGGCGCGTCCACCGGCTCCGGTCCGGCTAGTCCAGCGCGCCTTCGGTCAGATGCCGATGGCGAAGACCAGATCATGCTGGAGCTGAGAGCCGGCGCGACTGCTCCCTAGAACGAGGCACTTATGGGCACGGATGAGAAGGAGATATCCCTACGGGCCTTCTTGCGGTCGTTGCCTTCAAAAGCGGTCTGGATGCTGTTGGCGCCTGGTCGCCGCCGCCCCCCAAACCTCTGCGCGCCCACCTGACCAAGGTCAGCGCTGCCGTGCTGGTCAGCCGCTGCGCTGCGCTGACCTACGACCCGGCCAGACTTCACGAACCGGAGCACGCCACCGCGGCAGCCCTGGTCGGGCTCGCCCGCCGGATCACGGCCCTCACCGAGGAGATCACCGCCCTCGAGTCGCGTCAGGCTCCGGCATTTGGCCCCGCTTCCGGTAATTCGTCACGGTCGCCACCTTGACGCCTAGGTATGCGGCTACGTCGGAGGTTGTCCACCACTCCGCGGTCGGGTCTGGGCCAGTTCCCACGGCTTCATTCTGGCATCAAAGGCCCTGTGCACGTCGAAGCCGGCTGCCAGCGCTAGCTGGGAAACCCACAAGCGGCATATGTGGAGCAGTGCGCGGAGTTTCAGGACGGCTTCGGCGCCGGCGCTCCGCCCGGCTGTCGACGCGTTCGTCCGACAAATTCGCTACCCGGCGGCCGGAGCGCAGTGATACACAACCGAGGTGCAAAACATTTTGGAGTTCCCCGAGGTCCTGCGGCTGATCGAAGACCGCTCGGCCGCGTTCCGCGCCGCGATCGCGTCCGCCCCCGACCTTGACGTCCAGGTCCCGACCTGCCCGGACTGGACGCTGCGCGAACTGGCGCAGCACCTCGGCGACGGCCGCCGCCGCCAGGCCGCCATCATCGCGGCGGGCCCGGGCGCTGAGCCCCCGGCGAGGACGGACCCGAAGGGTGCCCCGACCGCGCCCCGCGACCGCGAAGCCCTGGACGCCTGGCTCGCCGAGTCGACCGAGCTCATGCTCGACGCGATGCGCGAGGCCGGCCCGGACCGCGGCTGCTGGACCTGGTGGGGCCGCTCGCAGGCCCCGGAGACCAGCGGAGCCGTGGCCCGGCACCAGATCCAGGAGATCGCCGTCCACACCTACGACGCCCAGCTCACCCAGGGGGCCGCACAGCCGCTGCCGACGGACGTCGCGGTCGAGGGCGTCGACGAGTTCCTGACGACCGTCTCGGCGACGACCGTCCCCTGGCCGTTCAAGCCGGCGACCATCGACCTGCACACGACCGAGGGCCGCTCCTGGCGCCTGGCCCTCAACGCCGACGGCGTCCGCTGCGACGACCTCGCCGCCGACGCGGAGCCGGGCGACATGGCGATGCGAGGCGCAGCGAGCGAACTGGTCCTCTACTTCTACGAGCGCGTCCCGCTCGACGGCCTGGAGACCACCGGCGACACCGAGCCGATGGAGCAGCTCGCAGACTGGGACCCGAACGCGTAAAACGCGCACTTGTGACGCATCTGTCGGTTGTGCGCGCGCTCCTGCGGGCGCCACTGGGCCCGGGGTTAGCGCAGGGCCTCGCGGCCGATGCGGATCACCCGGCCGTGCACCTTGCGCAGGTAGGCGAGCAGTTTGCTGGTGGCGGCCGGCTATGGCTGGGGCCTGTACGTGGACCGTCGACAGGCAGTTGAGGCTGCTGAGGCCCAGACGGTGCTGGTGGCCTATCTGGAGCGGGTCCGCAACGAGGACTTCCATAGGGCCTACCTGCTGCTCTGCAGTGACGTGTTGGAGGGCTACTCCGAGGCCGAGCACGAGGAGTTCCTACGGAGTCGGCCACCGCTTGCGCGCTTTCGCCTCGGAGAGCCGGAACGACGATCGAGTCTCGACGGCACGTTCTTGGTCTACGGAGTCCGCCTGACATCGACTGACGGAGCAAGCCAGGTCAGCGGCTTTGCAGTCGCGCTGTACTCCGACCGTGACCCGCTGGTCTGCGACGCGTCCGACTGGCGCAGCGAGCGGGTGAGTGACTAACTGGGTGACGACCGGTGTGAGCGACCGTGGACTTCCTCGGACCGACGTGGACGGATTCCGCAGCTGCGCGCACGCGGCCATGCAGGTCAGCAAGCTGTGTTGGTTGCGTGGGGGTCAAGGGGTCGCAGTTGACATCCATAGGAGCATCGGGATAGCGGCAGGTGAGAGCGATGGGGCTGCTACCAACTCACTCCAGACCCTGTTCGGGCGCGAGAATGCGGTCCGCCAAATCCGCTGCATCAACTGCGCCATCGGGGTCAACGCTGATCGGAGTAGCTCGACCATCACTATGGATAAGCCAAGCAAGTACCGCCTCAGTTAGCGGCGTGCTGCCGTCGTACCCACTGTTCCAGTGGGCACGCCATCCACCCCCAGGTATGACGCCCACAACACGCTCTCCACGTTCCAAATGGGAGAAATCCGGCCAGCCGGTGACGGGTCGCAGCGCACCACGTTGAGGATCCACGACAAGCGCCACCCCAGTAGCCGGATCCCACGCCTCCACTGGTCGCATGCGTCCGCTCTCGGTCTCCGTCCCGGTAAAGATCGCCGTCCAACCAGTCGCACTGAAGTACCGCATTGATCAATTCTCGCACTACTGGTCCCTTCGCTGCCCTCCGCCGGCCGGGCGAGGCTGACGACCTGCGTACCGGACCGTCAGAAGCCACCTTGCCGGCGGCGGTGGATGTAGCCGCCGTCAGCGAGGAGTCAGCGAAAGGCATGACAACGACCGACAACCGCTGGCACAGGGGCACGCTGTCCCTGACTCCAACGCCAGTCGTTGCCATCGATCGGCCTGCGGCGACTACATCGAGCCGCCTTTGCAAGGCAGGGTTAGGGGTTCAAGCCGGAACCTCTCCCAGCGCCGCGCATGGGCTCCGCGTCTTGCCAAAAACTACTTCGACCTCGATGCCTTCTCAGGAACCTCGATGAGTCGGTCGAGGCCCTCGGTGCTCGGGATAGGCCGGCAGGCGTCGATGTAGCCGTAGGGCGACCTGCCACAACTCGTCGGCTACCTTAATCTCGGCCGACCGGTTGGGCCTAGCTCCGAGTGAGGATCGAGCCTCGCCGAAGATAGACCGGAACTCTGCTGCCTGCTGCGGCGCCAGGAGTACCGACGCGCCGCGCTGAGGCAACAACACGAAATAGGCAGATATCGCCCCGATCGCTGCCGATACTAAACCCAGGACCAGGGCCGCGATCCCAAGGACCAATCGGCTTGACGCCAGCAGGCGCACACCACCCACAAACACGCCGACACCCACGCCCGCAAGCGAGACAAATCCAACGACCAGCCATCGAGCTCGACGCCGCGTGGCGGGTGACTCAGGGATAGGAGGCGCGCCGGCTCGGCGGCTAACGTTCGGACGGAATACAACCATCCTTCCGTCCTCCCAGTGATGCCAGGCAAGATCTGGCAATCGCCCGTTCGATATCCCAGCGTCGGGGATTCCTCCCTGCATCATCCCCCCATCTTCTCCTGCTTCTCGCCATCAGACGTGGCCGTATGGTTGGGCTGGCCCCTGAAGGCGGCGAACCCGCCTCCCAAGCTGACCGTCGCCCTAGGTCAGCGCCACGGCCAAGCCGAGGCCGGAGGCAGCGACGAGGCAGCAAGCCCTTCGATCCAGGCCAGTACGACGCGTCAGAGGACGCTTCCCGCCAGGTGCTCACCGGCACAGCTCGACACCGATCGGCATGAGTCGACAACAGGTGTCCGGCTCCCCCCGACGGGGGTCAGCGCGAGACGGTCGACGAGTTGATAAGCCCGCATGTCGGTGCCGCGAAGGGTTACCCGGTGGGGAGCCCGTGGGTACCGTGGGGCACGACGGCGGTCGACAGGCCGGCGAGGCATCCCGCGCTACGAGGAGGTCCGGGATGGATCCCATGCCGGGGCTGACCTTTGGGCAGCGACTCAAGGTCTACCGTGAGCGCTCGGGCAAGACCCGCGCTGTGCTCGGGGGGCTAGTAGGCCGTAGCGCCGAGTGGGTCAAGGCCGTGGAGAGCGATCGCATCCTGCCGCCGCGTGTCCACATGCTCGATCGGATCGCCCGCGCCCTCAAGGTCGACGTGTCCGCCTTGATCGGGGAGTTGAGCGATCGATCTGGAGTCGTCAACGGGCCCGAGCATCCAGCACTCGCCTCGGTACGCGACGCCGTCAACCGCTTCGCGTTGTCCGACGACATGTCACCGCAACCGCTACAGCAGATCAAGGGCCGGCTCGCCGCAGCCTGGCGCGCCCGTCATCAGGCGTCAGACCATCGAACGGTGCTCGGCGCTCTGCTGCCGGATTTGGTCCGGGACGCTCAGCGCGCCGCGCTGACGTATGAGGGTGACGAGCGTCGTCAGGCTCAGGCGCTGCTTGCCGAAGTGCTCGGCCTGGCCCAGATGTTCCTTGCTTACCAGCCTGCCGCCGAGTTGCTGTGGCGCGTAGCTGACCGCGCGATGGTGGCGGCGCAGGAGTCGGGAGATCCGGAGGCGTTGGCCTGCGCGGGATGGTTCCTGTGCCAGGTTCACCGGGACGCCGGGGACTGGGACACCGGCATGGCGGTGACGCTCGACGTGGTCTCGGCGCTCAAACCCCGAACGACCGACGCGAACCCGAACCTGCTCGCTCTCTGGGGCGCCCTGAACTTTGAAGCTGCCTATACCGCCGCTCGGGCCGGTGAGGACGGTCGCGCCTGGCGGTACTGGGACCGTGCGGACCGGGTGGCGCAGCGGCTGCCGGAGAACTTCTACCAGCCGCAGACTTCGTTCTCGCGGGTCATCATGGGCGCCCACGCCGTGACCGTCGCCGTCGAGCTTCAGAAGTCCGGTGAGGCGGTGCGACAGGCCAATCGCCTTGACCCGGCGGCGATCCCATCGAAACCGCGCCGTGCCCGGCACCTGATCGAGGTGGCCCGCGGCCACTACGGCAAGGGCGACAACGAGGCCACTGTGGCGACTCTTCGTCAGGCATACGAGTCCGCGCCGGAGACGATCCGCTTCAACGGCTACGCCAGGCAGATCACCCTCGATCTACTGGACGGACCGCGCTCTTTGCGAGGCGATGTGCATGACCTCGCGCTGAAGGTCGGCCTCGTCGCCTGATCAAGGGGTACGAACCCTACCCATTCACGCCGACCACGCTGCGTACGTTCCTCCTCACGGGATGCGGCGGGCGGTGTGGATTGGCCTGGTCGCCGCGTCCCTCTCAACCCCCGGGGGCGAGACAGCGTGCCCTCGTGACTGACGAGGGAGATCCGGTGCGGCGCGTCTCGTACGAGGAGTACCTGCTCGCCGCCGCCATGACCCTCGCGCGGCGGCTTCGGCCCGTCTGGTCTTGGCGGCGATGGCGGCGGGTCTGCCGCTGCGGAGCCGACCTGCCCTGTCATGCCCGGCACCGGATCCCGATCAACCGAGGCCACTGGCCCGGGGAGGGGGAGCAGTGAACGACCGCCAGGAGCAGACGATCCTCGCGGTGCACGTCCGAGGACTCGACGGCATGTGCGCTGGCTGCCGCGCGTGGTGGTCGCGGCTGGCTCCGTACCCGTGCTGGCAGGTGAACTGCGCGACCAGCCGGCAGGCCCGAACGATCACCGCGCGCTTCCTTGGAGGCCAAGAGTGACCACCCACGGCCCAGTCATGCCGATCTGGAGCTGCGGCGGCTGCGACCTGCCCTGGCCCTGCCCGACCCGGAAGCGTGAGCTGCGGGCGGAGTACGCAGACGCCCCCGTGTCGTTGGCCCTCTACCTCGGCTCCTACCTCGTCCAGGCCGCCGAAGACATGCCCTGCATGCCGGCCGGCGCGTTGCACCACCGCTTCCTCGGCTGGACCCGGGAGGCTGACCGATCGACGCCAGCAGTACAGCAACGAAGTACAGCAACCAAGGCCGCCGAAAGGGACCAAGACGAGCGTCACCAGGCCGTCTGACCTCGCATCAGGCCCGACCCGACCGGCTCGCCGAGAGTTCACACCGAAGAGGTCACACGGGGCTTTATCCCTGGCCAGGCCTCACGAACGGATAGCGGTCAGTGGCGGACAACGTCCTGCGGTACACCAAGCGCCGTGGCAACGTCCGGTGTGGACGACGAGCTCGAACCTCCGGGTCGGCAGGTAGTCCCTAGTCGCGTGCCACCCACGGCGGCGACGCCCGCCGTCCGCAACCGGTCACAGGTACGGGTCGAGCAGGGCCAGCACCGCCGCCGGGTCCTCCACGTGCGCGTTGTGGCCGAGGCCGGGCAGGGTCGCCACCGGCACGCCCAGCTCGGCGAGTTGCGCGTCGCTGACCATCGGGTCGTGCTCGCCCCGGGCCAGCAGCACCGGGACGTCGGTGGCGGCCAGCAGGGCCGGCAGCTCCGGCGCGCCCACCGCGAAGGCGGCCGGGTCCATGGCCAGCCGCCAGCGGCCGTCCTCGGCACGCAGCCCCGCGTCGACCACCGGGTGCTCCGGCGCGAAGAGCCCGCCCAGGCCGGCCACCTTCAGGTAGCGGCGGGCCGCCTCGTCCCGGGTGGCAAACCAGGTCACCGGGCGCTCCGCCAGCTCGCGCGCCCGGGCCAGCTCGGCCGGCGACCAGACCGCCTTGATGCCCAGCCCGACCACCGCGTCCACCGGGAGCCCGGCGGCGCGGGCGGCCAGCGCCAGCGCGACCACCCCGCCGAGGGAGTGGCCGAGGACGACCAGCCGGTCACCCGGCCGGGCCCCCTCGGCAACCGGGCCGAGCCCCGCCGCGACCTGCTTCGCGAACCCGGCGAAGGAGTACCCGGGCAGCGGCGGCGAGAAGCCGTGGCCGGCCAGGTCCGGCGCCAACCAGCGGCCCGGCCAGCGGTGTTCCAGCAGCGGCGCCCAGGGCAACCACACGTCGCCGGTGGCGCCCATCCCGTGCAGCAGCACCAGCAGCCGGCGGGTACCCGAGTCGTCGGTCATGGGCCGCAGTGTGCCACCGCCCGGTTCCGCCGCGCGAGACCCGCGCCAACGGCGACGGGCACCGGCCCCCGAGGGGAGCCGGTGCCCGGCCGAGCGACGGTATGGATCAGGCGGAGTAGCCGCGGGTGGCGATCCAGTTCGCCAGGTCGATGGTGCTCATCCAGTACGACGGCAGGCTCGGGTTCGCCGAGTCGGCGATCCGGACCGTCCGGCCGTCGTTCTTGTAGCCGACCACCGCGATGTAGTGGCCGCCCGGGAAGGAGTGCCAGCCGCCGTCGGTGTCGGTGGCGGTGCCGGCGATGTTCGCCACGACGCCCCGGCCGTCGGTGATCGCCGCGACCACGTCGGCCTGGAGCCGGTCGATCTGCGCGGAGCTGGGGGTGCCCCGGAACATCCGGGTCCGGTACGGGTCGCCCTTGACCGACTGGTTCAGCACCCGGGTGGTGTCCAGCGCGGAGTTGGTGCCCATCTCGGTGGTGCCGAGCGGGCCCTCCAGCTCGTACTGGGTCCGCTCGATGCCGGTCGCGCTCAGCGCGTTGCGCACCGCCGCCGGACCGCAGTTGTAGAAGGTGGTCTGCGCCTGGTAGTCGTAGCGGAGGACCTTGGTCGACGGCGGCTTGGGGGCCGCCTTGCGGGTCAGGTCCGGGTCCGCCTTGGCCTTGGTGGCGCTCGCCGACGGCGAAGGGCTGGCCGAGGGCGACGGGCTGGCGGACGGGGCGGCGACGCGGGCCTGGCTGCGGGTCGCGACGTCGTCCAGCCGGGGTGCCACCTCGGCGACCGCGGCCGAGGTCTGCTGGCGGGCGGGCGCCTCGTCGGCGAGCAGGGTGCTGGCGCCGGAGACGAGCACGAGCGCGGCGGCCGAGCCGGCGACCAACTGGTACGACCGTTCGGTGGCCAGGCGTCGCAGCTGCCGCTTCAGGGGGTGCTTCACGTGTTTTCCTCCACGGTACGAGGGCGGGAGCGGCGTGCCGGACCGGCGCGTGACGGGACGTCACGCGCGGTGTCAGAACCGGTGTGCGAGGCCGCTCGGCGGGGGTGCGCCCGGTCAGTGGCCGGGCGGCGGGGTGGGGCCGGGATCAGCGCGCGAGGGCGCGGCGGACCGGCACGAACACCCCGGTACCGAGGTGGAGAGAGAGCCGAGGAATGCGAGGGGGCAGCAAAAGTGGGAACTCCTTCCGACACCGCCTACCGGGTTAGCTGACGGATTCGGGCGGGAAGAGCGCCCTACCACGGGCCGTGGCCCGCGGATTCACCCCGGACGTGCATGGGTCCCCGGTTCGTGGAATCACGATTGAGCGGGTCGGCGCGGCGTCGCCTCTTGCGATCGGAAACCGCACCGGACCCGGGCGACACTACTGGTCGGTCACGTGTCGGCCAAGCGCCACCAGCTGCGTAAACATGATCAGGGCGACAAATTTGCCGTACAGTTCGGCACTGACGTCACTCAATGGGACAGGCGGTTGTTCCGGGACCGCCGGGCGACAACCGGACAGCGCGGCGGCAAACCCTGCCGATCGTCGGGATCGATGTCACCGGCTGTGACCGGATGACCGGTTTCTCGATTGCCGTGACGCGACTCACGGAAATACGGGTAACAATTTGGTCGCGTCCTCAGCCCACCCGGGCCGGCCGCCACCGCGCCGCGAGCGCGGTCCGCGCCGTCGCCGTCGCCGTCCGCTGGGCGGGCAGCCGCGCCGGACGCAGCCGCTCCGCCGCCGCGTACGCCTCGACGGCGAGCGTGCGGGCCGCCTCGGCGGCCAGTTCCGCGTCCCGCCACGCCGACCGCTCCCGCCCGGCCGCCGCCCGGTACGCGTCCCGCCGGCCGTCGCGTACCGACCGGGCCAGCAGCACCTCCTGCTCGACGGGGTGCCGCCGGGGGTCCCAACCGTCCCGGTGCGCGAAGACGTCCCGCAGCCGCTCCACCGGCAGCTCGCCGCGCCAGTGCGCCGCCACCGCCGCCTGGTGCAGCCAGCGCTCCCGGCCCGCGTACTCGGCCGGCGTACGCGGGGTACGCGGGGCGGGCAGCGCGGCGGCGCCGGTGAACCGGCGGGCGGCGGTCTCCGCCTCGTCGTACTCCGCCCAGGCCCGGTCCACCTCCTCCTGGGCGGCCAGCCAGGCGTCCCGCCACCGGCGCGCGGTCTGGGCGGCGCCCGCCGCCGCGACGGCGACCTCCTCGGCGTACCGGCGCAGGTCCGCCAGCTCAGTCTCGGGGTCGACGGCCGGGTCGACGACCGGCTCGCCGGGGGCCGGGTCCCGCTCGGGGCGGGCGACCAGCACGGTGAGCACGGTCAGGGCGAGCACGAGCAGGGCCGACCAGATGGCGGCGGCGGTCGGGACCTCGACGAGGAACTGGTAGAGGACGGTGTTCACGGTGGGCACCTCCCGGAAGCGGGATGCGGAAAGAGGAGTTCCACACCGGCCCGGGGAGCGACGGGGCGAGGCCGGGGCGGCGCCGCGTGCCGGGGGGCGGGTGCGGTGGTGAGGTTCTCGAAGGCGCGGTCGCGGGTGGCCCCGCGTGGCGGTCAGCCGACCGGCGGGGCGCGGGGACCGGTCGTGCCGGCGGCCTGCCCGGTCAGGGGCAGCAGCGGCGCGGTGACCGCATGGGCCGGCCGGCCCACCGGGTCGATCGAGGTGACCGGAGCGGGCGGGGCGACGAATGCGCGGCCCTCGCTCTGGTCGTTGCCGACGGCGAGCGTCACGGCGGGGACGGCGGCCGCGCGGACCGCGGACCCGTCGGGCACCGCCAGATCGGCGAGGACTGGGGCGCCGGCCTGGCTGGGGGCGGCGGAGAGCGGGCCGGCGTCCGGCACGGCCGGACCGCCGACGGAGAGCGCGACCGCCAGGGCGAGGCCGGTCAGCAGCCGGGAACTCCAGCGCGCCACCCACCACAGAGGACTGGTGAGCGGGACCGGGAGCACGGCACCACGCTACCGCCGATGCCGGGTGATCGCAGCGTCGCCGGGCGTGTCGGCGCGGCGCTCACCAACGTGCGTCGCGACGAGCGTCCGCCCGTTTGCGGCGTGTCGCGCCCTCCGCGACGAACGTCACCGCGACACGCCGCAAACCGCGCGAGGGGCACGGGAACCGGACCGGACCGGGCGTCGGCCAGGGTGGACGTGGGGTCAGTGGGGGTCGCGCGGGCCCGCGTACTCGATGGGTCGGCCGGCCGGCGCGCCGTCGGCGGCCGCCCTCGGCGCCGGCGTGGGCGGCGGCGTCGGCGCCGGCGTGGGCGGCGGCGTCGGCGCGGTCTGAGCATCCAGGGTGGACGGGGCGGGGCGGGGCCGGCGACGGGGCGCCAGGCGGCGCATCATCGGCGTCTCGACCCAGCGGTGCAGCAGGGCGGCCAGCACCAGGTTCACGGCCAGGAAGCCGAGCACCGCCAGCGGTCCCCACCAGCCGGGCAGCCCGACGCCGAGGTGGCCGGTGGCCCGCAGCACGGTGACCATCACCAGCACGTGCACCAGGTAGAAGGCGAAGGAGACCTCACCGAGCCAGACCAGCCGGCGGTGCCGCCAGGGCGAGGGCAGACCGCGCACGTCGGCGTCCGCCGCGGCGGTGATCACCAGGATGTACGCCACGGACAGGATCGCCGCCCAGAGCTCGGCGCGGATCCACTGCGCCGCCACCGCCCAGGTGACCACGAAGATGAGGCTGGCCAGCGGCAGGCCGGGCCCCCGCCAGCGGCCCCGCCGCATCAGCTCGGCGGCCGCCACGCCCAGCCAGAACTCCAGCGAGCGGACCACCGGGAAGATCTGGGTGAACCACCAGGTGCTCTCTTCCGGCACCAGCGCCTGCCCGGGCCAGAGGGCCACGATCAGGAGCGGCACCGCCGCCACCACCGCCCAGAGCAGGCCGGCGCGGGCCCGGCGCAGGGCCGGCAGCACCAGGGGCAGGCAGAGGTAGAAGAACAGCTCGCAGGAGAGCGACCAGCTCACCGTGTTGATGGCGTAGAAGTAGCCGGGCGTCGGGTCCCAGGCCTGCACGAGCAGGAGGCTCTCCAGTGCGGCGCGGGGCACGATGGTGTCCGCGAACCACCACATCACCAGCAGGGCCGCCACCCAGGTCAACAGGTGGTTCGGGTAGATCTTGGCGAGCCGTCGCCGCCAGAAGTCGCGCCGCCTGTCCCCGTCGCGAGCCGACCAGACCAGCACGAACCCGCTGAGGATGAAGAAGAACTGCACCCCGGACAGGCCCAGGGTGAACACGCCGCCGACGACCGCCTGGTAGTCCGGTTCACCGACGATCCGCATGGTGCCCGCGTGGTAGCCGAAGACCAGCATCGCGGCCACCCAGCGCAGCCCGGTCAGCGAGGGCAGCCGGCTCGCCGTGGCCGTCGGTGCGCCCACCGCGCTCGTCATGCCGGGCACCCCGCCGTCGCCACGCTCACCCGCACGTACCTCTCCTCCCCCGGCCGCTCGCCGCCGCGACCGCGGCCCGGCGCCGGACGGCGGCACCGGTCGTGCCACCGTCCGGGCACCCTACCGGCTGGTGGGGCCGCCACGACCGGGCCGGGGGACGCGGACCCACCGGGAGATGTACGCCGGCTGCAGATTGCCCTAACATTCCCCGGACCCGCAGCCGACGTCGTGCCCGGCGGCGGGCCGGCCGGCGTCCTCCCTCCGGGCCGCCCCGGCACGCGTGGACCACGAGATGGAGCGGCGATGCACCAGCGGATTCTGATGCGGGCGAAGAAGGGCCCGTTCGACGTCCGCTCCGCCGAGGAGGCCTTCGAGGGCGACTGGATCGGGGTCAACAACGGTAACCTCGTCTTCAGCCACGCCGCCCACAAGCTGCTCAGCACGACGACCGCCGAGATCACGCCGACCGAGTTCAAGGTCAACCCGCGCGACGCAGAGGAGATCAACGAGCGGTACGACGTCTACGTCATGCCGCTGGCCAACGCCTTCCGGCGCAGCTACGCGCACCGCATCGAGCTGATGGCCCGGCTGGTCGAGCGGCTGAAGATCCCGGTGGTCGTGCTCGGCGTCGGGGTGCAGACCGACGTCACCGGCGACCGGGAGTACCTGCGCCCGATCGACGCCGTGGTCAGCCGGTTCGTCCGGGCCGTGCTCGACCGCTCGCCCAGCATCGGCGTACGCGGCGAGATCACCGAGAGCTACCTGCGCACCCTGGGCTTCTCGGCGGTCGACGTGATCGGCTGCCCGTCGATGTTCCTGCACGGCGACCGGCTGACGGTGGAGAAGACCACGCCGACGCTGGAGCGGGACGCCCGGGTGGCGCTGACCGTCTCCCCGTACGTCAAGTCGATGGCGAAGATCATCGCCGCGCACCACCGGCGCTACCCGAACCTGCGCTACCTGCCGCAGGACCTCACCACTCTCGGCACGCTGCTCTACGGCGACGCACCGGAGGACCTCGGGAAGACCAGCCCGATCCCGGTGCACACCTCCCACCCGCTGTTCGTCGAGGACAAGGTGCGGATGTTCCTCGACCCGTGGACCTGGATGGACTACCTCTCCGGGTTCGACTTCGCCTTCGGCACCCGCATCCACGGCACCATCACCGCGCTGGTCGCCGGGACCCCCGCCTACCTCTTCGCGCACGACTCGCGCACGCTGGAGCTGGCCCGGTACTTCGACATCCCGCACCGGACGATGAAGGAGGTGCCCGCCGACGTCGACGCCGCGCAGCTCTACGCCGAGGCGGACTACACCGCCCTGCACGCCGGCCACCGGGACCGCTACGAGCGGATGGCGGCGTTCCTGGCCGCGCACCGGCTCGGCAACGCGTTCGACGACGGGGACGCCACCACCCGCTTCGACGAACGGGTCCGCGCCACCAGCTTCCCGCCGGCCGTCCGGCCGGCCACCGCGACCTCCCCCGAGGCCCTGCTTGAGCGGATCCAGTGGCTGCGGGACCGCAACACGGCGCTGGCCGGCCAGGTGCGGACGCTGGAGGAGCAGCGGTTGCGGGCCCGGGTCAGGCGCGCGGTCGGCGCGCCGGTACGGGCCATCCTGAGTCGTTAACCCGCCGCTCGGCGGCTGTTCAGTAACTCCATCTCCACCGGATACGTCAGGTTCCGGGGCCGTCCACCCGGGTGCACCAGGGTGGCGGCGTGGTCAACGAGCCGACGCCCGCCACCCCGCTGTTGAGCATCGTCGTGCCGGTCCACGGGGTGGAGGCGTACCTGTACCAGTGCCTCGAGTCGATCCGGGCGGACGTCCCGGCCGGCGAGCGGGGCACGGTCGAGCTGGTCGCCGTCGACGACGCCTCCCCGGACCGGTGCGGCGACATGCTGCGCTCGTACGCCGTCGGCCGGTCCGAGGTCCGCACCGTGCACCTGAGCAGCAACGTCGGGCTGGGCCCGGCTCGCAACGCCGGGCTGGAGGTGGCGACCGGCGACTACGTCTGGTTCGTCGACAGCGACGACTGGCTGCCGCCGGGCACCATCCCCGCGGTGCTGGACCGGCTGCGCGCACACCGCCCCGACGTGCTGCTGCTGGACCATGTGCGGGTGCACGAGGGCGGGCGGCGCGAACTGGACGCCAGCAGTCCCCTGCTGCGCGGGGTGCCCGACGTGGTCCGGCTGGCCGACCGGCCGCAGCTGCTGCGGGTGCAGCACACCGCCTGGAACAAGGTGGTCCGCCGCGCCTTCATGGACGAGCTGGAGCTGCGCTTCCACCCCGGCTGGTACGAGGACATCCCGTTCAGCCACCCGCTGCTGATCGGCGCGGAGAAGATCTCGGTGCTGGACCGGGTCTGCTACCTCTACCGGCAGGGCCGGCAGGGCGCGATCACCTCCACCCGCAGCGGCCGGCACTTCGACGCCTTCGAGCAGTACGACCGGCTGCTGGACTGGGTCGGGCGACGGTACCCCGACGAGCGGCTGCGGGCCGAGCTGTTCGGGCTGATGGTCAACCACATGCTGGTGGTGGTCGGCAACGACGACCGGCTGCACCCGCACCTGCGCCGGGAGTTCTTCCACCGGGTGGCCGCCCAGTACCGTCGCCACCTGCCGGCGGGCGGCTACCCCCGCCCCGGCGGGGTGGCCGGGCTCAAGCACCGGCTGGTGGGCCGGGACAACTACCTCGCGTACGCGGCGCTGCGCCAGGCCCACCGGCTGGCCGGTCGGCTGCGCCGGCCCGCCGCGCCGCCGGCCGGCGCCGCCGGCGCGTCGGCGGGTGCGAACCGGGTCGCCGCCGACCCGGCGGAGCGGGCCGAGGCGACCGACGCGCTGGCCCGTCACGGCACGCCGTGACGGCGAGGATCGACACGTCGCGCCGCCGTGATGTCCGGACCCGGTTGGGGCGGCACCCGGCGGCGGAGTTTTCCAGGTCGTCCCCGGACGACGAGGCAGGGACCGCGCGCCTGCGCGGACGCACAGCGGACAGAGGTCGGGCATGATGACAGTGAAGATCGGGCCGCACGTGGTCGGCGCCGGGGAGCGGCCCTTCGTGGTCGCCGAGATGTCCGGCAACCACAACGGTGACCTGGACCGGGCGCTGGCCATCGTGGACGCGGTCGCGGCCAGCGGGGCGCACGCGCTGAAGCTCCAGACGTACCGGCCGGACACGATCACCATCGACGTCGACACCCCGGCCTTCCGGATCTCCGGCGGGCACGAGCTGTGGGGCGGGCAGAACCTGTACCGGCTCTACGAGCGGGCGCACACGCCGTACGAGTGGCACGCGCCGATCTTCGCCCGGGCCCGCGAGCGGGGGCTGACCGTCTTCTCCTCGCCGTTCGACGCGACCGCCGTCGAGCTGCTGGAGGAGCTGGACGCGCCGGCGTACAAGATCGCCTCGTCGGAGCTGGTCGACCTGCCGCTGATCCGGCTGGTCGCCGGCACCGGCAAGCCGCTGGTCATTTCGACCGGAATGGCGACAGTGGCCGAGATCGACGCCGCGGTGCGGACCGCCCGGGACGGCGGGGCCGGCGGCATCGTGCTGCTGGCCTGCACCGCCTCCTACCCGGCGCCGCCGGCGGACAGCAACCTTCGCCGCATCCCGGTGCTCGCCGACGCGTTCGGCGTGCCGGTGGGGCTCTCCGACCACACCCCCGGCATCGGCGTGCCGGTCGCCTCGGTGGCGCTGGGCGCCTGCTTCATCGAGAAGCACGTGACGCTGGACCGCGCCGACGGCGGGGTGGACTCCGACTTCTCCCTCAACCCGGAGGAGCTGGCCGCGCTGGTGGTCGAGTCGGGGCGGGCGTACGCGGCGCTGGGCGGCACCGCGATCGGCCCCACCTCCGCCGAGCGGGAGGGGCTGCGGTTCCGCCGTTCGCTCTACGTGGTGGCGGACGTGCGCGCCGGCGACCCGGTGACCGCCGACAACGTGCGGTCGATCCGGCCCGCGGGTGGGCTGCCGCCGGTGGAGATCGAGAAGGTGCTGGGCCGCAGCTTCGCCGTCGACGTCCCGCGCGGCACCCCGCTGAGCTGGGACCTCGTCTGAGCCGTCGCTGACCGACACCGGCTCCGGGCTTCCCGGGGCCGGTGTCGCCGTCCGCCGGCCAGCCGGGGTGTCCTGGCTCCCTTTCGAGGTGATGTCGCAAACGACTCAGCCACCCGGGCCGCGGCCACGGCACAGGCGGCGTCGCGCGGCCCCAGGCATGGCCGCACGGCCCGAGGCCCGGCCGTGCGGCGCGGCGCGAAAGGCACGGCCGCCCAGCCCTAGCCGCGCGCAAGGCACCGCAGCGCGGCGCGAGGCGCAGGCGGCGCGAGGCGCATGCGGCGGCAGGCGCGAGGCGACGCAGTGCGGCGCGGGGCGGCGAGTCAGGGCGCGAAGGCGACGGTCACCACCACGTCGCCCAGGCGCAGGGTCCGCCACACCGCGGGCGTGTCCGGCGGTACGGCCAGCCCGTGCCGTCGCCACCAGACGCCCACCGGCACGTCGGCCAGCTTGCAGAGGCTCTCCGCCCGGGTCCAGCGTGCCCAGAAGTCGGCGGGCCCGAAGCGCCGGGCCAGCGCCGGGGGCACCGCCGCCTGGGCGCGCTCAGCGTCCAGCGCGATCCGCCACCCGGGGATCGGCGGGCCGTACCAGCCGACGCAGCGTCCGTCGTCGAGATGGCTGCGGGTGACCGCGTACGCCAGGTCGGCGGGCGTGCCCACCCGCAGGAACCGTTCCGCGGCGGCGAGTAGCGCGGGCACCGGTCTCGGCCGGCGGCCGGCGACCTCCGGCTCAGACGGAGGCCGCACCGTCCACCACGATCACCTGGCCGTTGATGTTGGTCTGCTCGCGCAGCAGCATCCGCACCACCGGCACGACCTCCTCCGGCTCGGTGAGGTGGCCGGTGGGGGTGCGCCGGACGATCTGGTCGAGCTGGGTGCTGCCCAGCACGGCGGACATCTCCGAGGCGAAGAAGCCGGGCGCCACCGAGTTGACCAGCATCCGGCCGCCCAGCTCCCGGGCCAGCGAGCGGGTGGCGGCGTCCATGCCGCCCTTGGTGGCCGAGTACGCCACCAGTCCCGGGAAGCCGCGCTGCGCGCAGATGGAGGTGATGTTGACGATCCGCCCGCGCAGCCCCTTGCCCAGCATCCGCCGGATCACCAGGCGAGTGAGCTGCAACGGCGCGGTCAGGTTGGTCTCGATGATCCGGGCGATGTCGCCGGTGGAGGTGTGCACGTGCAGCGAGTCCTGCCCGACGGCGGCGTTGTTGACGACGCCGTCGATCGGGCCGAGCCGCTCCTCCACCTCCCGCACGAAGGCCTGGGTGGCGGCCGGGTCGGTGACGTCGACCGCGCCGACGTGCACCCGGTCGGGATGCTCGGCGGCCAGCTTCTCCAGCTCCGGCGTGACGGTACGGGCGAAGGCCGCCACCCGTACGCCGGCGTCGAGCAGGTCGGTGACGATGGCCAAGCCCAGCCCCCGGGAACCGCCGGAGACGAGGACCACGGTGCTGGGCGGGACGAGCGGGGAGTCAGACATCGCTCTTCAACGTCTCCTTGACGGGGATCTCGGTGAACATGCGGATGCGGCGCGGCACCGCGTAGTCGGGAAGCCGGTCGGCGCACCAGCGCACCAGCGTGGCCTCGTCCAGCGGGTCGCCGGACGGTGTCGGCACCACCTCGGCGACGACCATCCGGCCGAGCACGGGGGCGCGCCGGCCGGTGACCCGCGCCCAGGCCACCCGGGAGTGGGCGGTGAGCACGCCCCGGACCAGCCCGGCGGAGACCTTGCTGCCGCCGACGTTGATCTCGTCGGAGTCGAGCCGGCCGGTGATCAGCACCCGGTCGTCGACCACCTGCACCCGGTCGCCGGTGCGCACCGGCCCGTCGAGCCCGACCCCGTGGTACGGCGAGCTGACCACCAGCTCCTCGCCGTCGACCGAGAGCCGGGGCCGGCCGGGCACCTCCCGGTCCAGCCAGTCGACCGGGAACCCGGCGCGGCCGTCGTGCACCACGATGGACGCGCCGACCTCGGAGGAGGCGTAGATCCAGGAGATCCGGGCGGTCGGGAAGACCGCGCGGAGCTGGTCGAGGACGGCCTGGTCGACCGGCTCCCCGCCGAGGGTGAGCTGGCGCAGCGGCACCCGGGCCAGCGCCGCGCCGTCGCGGTGCAGGGTGCGCCGCCAGAAGGTCGGGGTGCCGGAGGCGGCGTCCACGCCGTGCGCGGCGGCGACGGCCGGCCACTCGTCCAGCTCGTCCGGGTCGACCACCACGAGGTGCTGCCCGGGCTGGGTGAGCGACAGCGTCACCACCTGCCACCAGGCGTACGTGCCGGGGGCGTACGGGCAGAGCCAGGTCCGCTCCGGCTGGGCGCCCCGGACGGTGGTCAGCGAGTCCAGGGTGTGCCCGACCCGCTTGGGCCGCCCGGTGGAGCCGGAGGTGAGCAGCCAGAGCCGGCCGGGCTCGGCGGGGCGGGGCCGGGTGGGCGGTACGGTCACCGGCCCGGCGGCGTCCAGGGTGGTCAGCGCGAAGCCGGCCTCGCGCAGCTCGTCCCGCATCGCCGGGTCGACCCGGTGCGCGGTGCTCAGCAGCAGCTCGGTGCCGTGCTCGGCGTGCTGCCGGGCGGCGGCCAGCGCGTCGGCGGAGCCGGCGGCGAGGACCGCGGCGGGCGACGGCAGCGCCGGCGCGGGCAGCGCCCGCCAGGTGCGCGCGGTGCCCCCGAGGACGACCCGGTTGTCCAGGCCGGCCGGGGTCGAGGTCATGACGGTCACTGCCGCTGGAGCGTGCCGAGGAAGTCGAGGACGTCGCCGACGGTGGCGATCCGGCGCAGGCCGGGGGCGTCGAAGTTCAGCTCCTCCCCCGTCTCGTCCTCGACCCGCAGGGCCAGCTCGGAGAAGTCCAGCGACCGGAAGCCGATCTCCCGCAGGTCGGCGGCGTCGTCGTCCGGCAGCACCTTGCCCTGGTTGGCGAGCACCTGCGCCATGAGGTCGCGGATCTGCGCGCGACTCAATTCGTTCATGCGGCGGAGTGTACAGCCCGGGAATTGGTCCCGGCATTTCCCGGGTAGGGTCTCCCGGGCCCGTAGGAACCGGATGGAAAGAGGTCGGCGTGCTGCGTGGGGCGACCGAGGACGACGTTAACCTGATGTTGTCCTGGCGTAATCAGGAAACCAACCGGCAGGTCAGCAAAAACAGTCACGAGATCACCGCCGAGGAGCACGCCGCGTGGTGGTCGCGGGTGCGCACCGACCCCGCCCGCCGGGTGCTCGTGTACGTCCGCGACGGCCGGCCCTGCGGCGTGGTGACCTTCTTCGACCTGCGTCTCGACGGGCCACGTACCGGTTCCTGGGGCTTCTACCTGGACGCCGACGGGCTGGCCGAGCGGGGCGAGACGCTGCCCGCCTGGCTGGCGGTGATGCGGGCGGCGGTGGACCACGCCTTCGACGAGTTGCGGCTCGACCGGCTCGACGGCGAGGTGCTCGCCGACAACACGGTGGTCCGCCAGATGAACCGCCGGTTCCGGTTCATCGAGGGCATCCCCGAAAAGCAGGTGCACGGCGGCCGGGAAATCACCGTCGTCCCCGTTTCGCTGCATCGGGAGAATCGTCGACGGCGCTGATGTCGACAATTGTCCGCCGCGCATTAACCGGCCGGCCATTCCCCGTTCATGGACGTGGGGAAAGAATCGTCAGCCGCGCCGCCAGGCCGCCCAGTGCTGGCCCGGATTGCCGCCGAGGCGGGTGAAGCCGTAGCGGGTGCCGTCCCAGTCGTCCGGGGCGCCGGGCGCCCAGCGGGCGAAGACCACGTCGGCGGCGGCCGGCGGCCGGTCGCTGAACCACCGCACGTCGCTCCAGGTCACCTGGTGGCTCAGGTTGAACCGCAGGATGTAGTGCACGCCCACCGAGGCGTAGACCCGTTCACCGGGGCGTACCCCGAGGTCGGCGACGCGCGGGGTCGGCGCGGTCGCCGCCACCATCGGCCGGACCAGCCGGTCGGTGATCACCTGCATGGTGCCGAGGTTCACCACGACCAGCGCGGCGAGCACCGGCACCCGCAGCCTCGGCACCCGGACCGCGGCGACCAGCAGCAGGCAGGCCACCACGCCCACCGCCGCCCCGGTGAACGGGCGGAACTCGCGCCAGCCTCCCGTCAGCGCCATCAGGTCGGGGGCGCCGAAGCCGCCGTAGCGCAGCTCGTGCCCCCGGCGCGCCACATAGGCGAGCCGGGCCGCGATCAGCGCCGCGCCCCCCACCAGCAACGCGACCGCGACGGCCGCCCGGGCCAGCAGCACCCGGTACGCCACGGTGAGCAGCACCCCCACCCCGACCAGCAGCCAGAACGGGGCCAGCATCTGCACGTACCGCCCGTAGATGGCGTCCAGCGGCTTGGTGGTGATGCCGGCCAGGATCACCGACGCGCCGCCGGCCACGCCGACGCTGGTCACCAGCGCGACGCCGAGCGTCCAGCGGACGGCCGGGTCGCCCCCGCGCCGGCGCAGCTCGCGCACCGCGGCGGCCCAGGCGATCCCGGCCATCCCGAAGGTGATCACCACCAGGTACCAGAGCTGCGTGGCGACGGCCGCCCCCAACCGCAGCAGCCCCTGGCCGGAGGCGACGGCCCGGACGGTGCCGCCGCCGGGCGGGTTGCCCAACAGGTAGACCCGGTCGCCGAGCAGCCGGATACCGACGGCGTTCACCAGGGCCAGGGCCAGCACCGGCAGGACCGCCGCCAGCGCCTGCCCGAGGGTGGCCCGGCGGCGGACCAGCAGCAGCAGGACCAGCCCGGCGTGCACCGCCACGATCACCAGGCCCCGCGAGTGCAGCAGGTGGAAGGCGCCGACCAGCGTGCCCACCGTCGCGGCGGCCAGCACTCCCGGCCGGGCGACCCACCGGTGCACGGCCAGCAACCAGGCCAGCACCAGCGGCGCCAGCACCGCGTCGATCATCGCCACCTCGGCGTAGAAGGCGGTGGCCGGCAGGGTCGCGGCCACCGCCGCGGCGACCAGCGCGTACGAGCGGCGCAGCGCGAGCAGCCGACGGGCCAGCAGGTACGCCAGCGGCAGCACGGTGGCGTTGACCGCCGCGTTGATCAGCTGCACCAGGCGGTAGCTGTCGGTGAAGTCCCGCTCGCCGAGGAACGCCGGGGAGATCAGCATCGGGTAGCCGACCCGGCGCAGCGGGCCGTTCTCGCTGCTGAAGCCGCCCGGCCCGCCGGCCAGCGCCCGGGCGGTGTTGAGGTAGCTGTCCTCGTCGGTGTGCGCGATCGGCAGGGTGACGTGCCGGGCCAGCCACATCCGCCAGGCCACCCCGGCGAGCCAGCCCAGGACCAGCAGCGCCGGCACCAGCCAACGCCGCCGGGCCGGCGCCGCCGCCTCGGCCGGGGCAGTTGCCCGTTCCCGTACGTCGGTACCGGACGCCATCGTCGCCTCCTGCTCGCTGGGTGGCCCCGGCGACCGTCGGTCGGCAGGGGGCGGTGCCTGGTGCCGCCCGGCGCCAGCCGAATCTTGGACACTTACCGTTCCGCTCGAACGGAAACTGTCCAAGATCTCCAGCCCGCTGCCCGGGTCCGCGGGCGGGGCGGGGCGCCATCGATCCGAGGCGCCGGGACGGTGGGGGCGGCCGACGGTGGGGATCCGCCGGGGGGCCGCGCGGCCACTGTAGCCACGACTGATCCGGCAGGTCAGCCGCTCGGCGGGGTCGGCGCAAGTGTTCGCCTGCCGGGTGTCCGGCATTCACGGGACCAGCGCGCTCGGTTCACCCGGGCGCGTCGGGGTGTTAACCCGCCGTGGCTAGCGTCCGTCCGGTCGCGTGGCCCCCGGCCGCCGACGCACAACCTGCGATCATGGGAGCACCACATTGAGCGAGCTGACGGGATCCTCCATCCTGGTCACCGGCGGCACCGGTTCCTTCGGTAGGACCTTCCTCCGGCACATCCTGGCCGAGGCCGACCCGGCCCGGGTGGTGGTCTTCTCCCGCGACGAGCTGAAGCAGTACGAGCTGCGCCAGCAGCTCGGCGACGACCCGCGGCTGCGCTGGTTCATCGGCGACATCCGGGACCGGCACCGGCTCACCCGGGCCATGCACGGCGTCGACCACGTGGTGCACGCGGCGGCGTTGAAGCAGGTGGACACCGCCGAGTACAACCCGTCGGAGTTCATCGCCACCAACATCACCGGCTCCCAGCACGTGGTGGACGCCGCGATCGAGGCCGGCGTCAAGAAGGTCATCGCCCTCTCCACCGACAAGGCGTCCAGCCCGATCAACCTGTACGGCGCCACCAAGCTGGTCGGTGACAAGCTCTTCGTCTCCGCCAACCACTACGCCGCCCAGCACCCCACCCGTTTCGCGGTGGTCCGCTACGGCAACGTGGTGGGCAGCCGCGGGTCGGTGGTGCCGCTGTTCCGCCGGCTGGCCGCCGAGGGCAAGAGCCTGCCGATCACCGACAAGCGGATGACCCGGTTCTGGATCACCCTCGACCAGGCCGTCCAGTTCGTCATGGACAGCTTCGACCAGATGCAGGGCGGCGAGCTGTTCGTGCCGCGCATCCCCAGCATGCGCATCCTCGACCTGGTCGAGGCGGTCGCCCCGGACGCCACCACCCACGAGATCGGCATCCGGCCGGGCGAGAAGCTGCACGAGGAGATGATCGCCCCGGACGACAGCCGGCGGACGCTGCGCGCCAAGGACCGGTTCATCGTCCAGCCCACCATCGCCACCTGGGGCTACCAGCCGCCGGTCGGCTGCGAGCCGGTGCCGGACGGGTTCGCGTACCAGTCGGACACCAACGACGAGTGGCTGCGCGTCGAGCAGCTGCGCGACATGCTCGGCCTCGGCGCGTGACGGCGATGCTGCCGTACGGGCGGCAGTCGGTCACCGCCGACGACGTCGCCGCCGTGGTCGCCGCGCTGCGCAGCGACTGGCTCACCACCGGCCCGCAGGTCGACGCCTTCGAGACCGACCTGGCGAGCTGGACCGGCGGGGTCGGCTGCGCGGCGGTCTCCAACGGCACCGCCGCCCTGCACGTCGGGTACGCGGCGGCCGGGGTGGGCCCCGGCGACGAGGTGGTGGTGCCGCCGATGACGTTCGTCGCCACCGCCAGCAGCGCGGTGGCGCTCGGCGCGAAGGTGGTCTTCGCCGACGTCGAGGAGGAGACCTTCACCCTCGACCCGGCCGCGGCGGCCGCCGCGACGACCTCGCGTACCCGGGTGGTCTCCGCCGTCGACTACGCCGGCCACCCGGCCGACTACGACGCCCTGCGCGGCGCCCTCGCCGGCAGCGACGCGCTGCTGCTGGCCGACGCGGCGCACTCCATCGGCGCCACCTACCGGGGCCGGCCGGTCGGCTCGCTGGCCGACCTGACCACCTTCTCGTTCTTCCCCACCAAGAACCTGACCACGGCCGAGGGCGGCGCGGTCGCCGCGCTCGACGCGGAGCTGCTGACCCGGGCCCGCCGGTTCCGCAACATCGGGCTGGTCCGCGAGCGGGACGCGCTGCGCTGGCCGGACGAGGGCGGCTGGCACCAGGAGGTGCACGAGTTCGGCCTGAACTACCGGCTGCCCGACGTGCTCTGCGCGCTCGGCCGCAGCCAGCTGCGCCGGCTCGGCGACTTCCTCGCCGCCCGGGACCGGCTGGTCGCCCGGTACGACGAGGCGCTGGCCGACCTGGACGGCGTGCTGCGGCCCGGCCGCCGCTCGTGGGCCGCCCCGGCCTGGCACCTCTACCCGATCCGGGTGCTCGACGGCCGCCGCCGTGAGGTGTACGACCGGATGCGGGCCGCCGGCATCGGCGTCCAGGTCAACTACCTTCCCGCGCACTGGCACCCGGCCTTCGCCGACCTCGGCTACCGGCGCGGATCCTGCCCGGTGGCCGAGTCGTTCTACGAGCAGCAGCTGTCGTTGCCGCTCTTCCCGACCCTGACCGACGCCGACCAGGATCGCGTGATCGACGCGCTGGGCGCGGCACTGCGGGGCGTCACGGCACGTCCCGCCGCCGCCTGACGGGGGAACCGATGCACCACGCGAACCATTTCTACGGCCACGCGCACGTGCTGGCCCGCTACTGCGGGCTGGGCGACGGGCACCCGCCCCGGATCAACGGGTACGTCCAGCACGGCTGGAACATCGGCGACGGGCTGGCCCCCGGCCACCCGTACGCCGAGTTCACCCCCAGCCTGCTCTGGTCCGAGCAGACCCGCCGGCGGGCCTGGTCGGTGGGGCGGCGCAACGTGGTCACCGTCGGCGCGCCGTTCACCTACCTGCTGTCGCTGCGCCCGCAGGACCCGCCGGAGACGGAGCGGGCGGGCACCATCTGGTACCCGTTCCACGGCTGGGAGGGCCAGCACGTCAAGGGCGACCACAAGGAGCTGATCGCCCGGATCCGGGCCACCGAACCCGGCCCGGTCACGGTCTGCCTCTACTGGCACGAGTACGGCATGCGCCGGGTGCGCCGGCTCTACGAGAACGCCGGCTTCCGGGTCATCTGCCACGGCTACCGCGGCCACTGGTGGAAGGACACCGACCCGCTCTTCCTCGACAAGCAGCTCACCGAGCTGCGCCGGCACAAGCGGGTCGCCTCCAACCGGCTGACCAGCGCGATCTTCTACGGCATCGCCGCCGGCTGCGAACCCGCCGTCTACGGCGACCCGATGATCCTCGCCGCCGAGGACCCGACCTTCGGCGGCACCGCCCGGATCCGCCGACAGTGGCCGGAGCTGCACGGCGAGTCCGTCCACCTGCCGACCGCCGTCGAGATCGCCCGCGCCGAGCTGGGCACCGACCACCGCTGTACGCCGGCCGAGCTGCGCGAGCTGCTCGGGTGGGCGAACCTCCAGGAGGAGAAGAGTTGACCACTGAGACGGCGGCCCGGATCGCGCTGCCCGGCGGGGAGATGCTGGCCTGGTCCGACCTGCCGGAAGAGCGGCTGCCCGACGGCGGGCCGGTGGCCGCGCTGACGGCCCGGGTCGTACCGGCGGGGGCGCGGGTGCTGCTGGCCGGGCCGCACGACCCGGCGCTGCTGACCCGGCTGGCGCACGCGGAGGTGACCTGCCTGCTGCGCAGCCACCCGGACGGGGTGGCGCTGGCCGAGCGGGGCGCCCGGGTGGTGGTGGGCGGCCCGTCCGGCCTGCCCGCCGGCGAGACCTTCGACGTGGTGGTGGCCGCCGCCGGGCTGGACGCCGTGGAGTCGGTGGAGGGCCCCCGGCTGGGCTGGGACGGCGTGCTGGACCGGCTGGCGCGGGCGCTGCGCCCGGGCGGAACGCTGCTGGTGCGGCTGGACAACCCGCTCGGCGTGCACCGGCTGGTGGCCACCGCCCCCTGGTACGCCGACCGCGCCGACTCCGCCTGGACCATCGGCGGGGTGCTCGACACCGACCGGCCGGCCAACCCGGAGCAGCTGCGCGCCCGGCTCACCGGGGCGGGACTGCGGCCGACGGAGTGCTTCGCGGCGTACCCCGATCCGACCGCGCCGACCGCGCTGGTGGCCGTCGACGAGCTGGACCGGCGGACCACGTCGGGGCTGCTCGACGCGGTGCTGCACGGTGCCTGCGCGGACGGCACCGGCACGGCCATCGTGCTCCAGGACCCGGCCCGGCTGGCCGTCGACGCGCTGCACGCGGGCCTCGGCTCGGCGCTGGCGCCGGGCTGGCTGCTGCTCGCCCGCCGACCCGCCGACCCGGACACCGAGTCGGTCGACCCGTCGCCGGACGCACTGCCCGTGGCGCTGGTGCAGACCGGGCCGCCGGGGATCGGCGTGATCGAGGTGGTCGACGGGCCGGACGGCTGGCGGTGGCGGGTGGGCGGCCGGGTCAGCCGGCCGGAGCCGGCGCCGTTCGCCACCCGCGAGGTGGCCTACCGGGACGCGGGCGCGCTGGACGGGCCGGTTCCCGAGGGGCGGCTGCTGCGCACCCTGCTGCTCGACGCCTGCCTGCGCCGCGACCTGGACACCCTGCGCCGGCTGCTGCGCGGGTACGCGACCTGGCTCGCCGCCGACGCCGACTCCCACGGTCGGCTGGGCGGCGCGGTGGCCCTCGCCGGCACGGACAACGTGGTGGTGGCCGGCGAGGAGCACGCGGTGCTCGACCCGAGCTGGCGGGCCGCCGCGCCGATGGACGTGGACGTGGTGCTCGCCCGGAGCCTGTGGCGGTTCGCCGCCGCGCTGCTCACCGGCGGGTACGCCCACCCCTGGCCGTCCACCCTGGACGTCGCCGGCCTGACCGTGGTGCTCGGCGGCCTCGCCGGCCGGGAGCTGGGCCGGCGCACCGTCGACGCGGCGATCGAGGCGGAGGCGGCGGTCTCCGCCGCGCTGCGCGGCCTCGACGCCGACGGGCGGGTCCGCCTCGCCACCGAGCTGCGCGCGGTCGAGCCGACCGACCCGCCGGCCGGGCCGCGCAGCTATCAGCAGCTCCGGGAGGCGTGGCTGCGCCAGCGGGAGGAGCTGACCCGGCTGGGCGCGCTGCTGAAGTGGACCGAGGAGCTGCTGACCTCGCGGGAGCGGGCGTTGCGCCGGGCCGACGCCACCATCAACCTGCTCAGCGGTTCGCTGAGCTACCGGGTGGGCCGGCTGGCGATCACGCCGGCCCGGCTGGCGAAGCGGGGCGCCCGGGCGGCCAAGCGCCGCGCCCGGGAGGCGCTGAACCAGCGCGGTCCGCGGGAGGAGCAGCAGTGAGCGGGGAGATCGGGTCGGTGCCCCGGATCGTGGGGATCGTGCAGGCGCGGATGGGCTCGTCCCGGCTGCCCGGCAAGGTACTGCGCCCGCTGGCCGGACGCAGCGTGCTCGGCCGGGTGGTCCGGGCCGCCCGGGACAGCGGCGTGCTCGCCGACCTGGTCGTGGCGACCAGCACCGACGCCGTCGACGACGCGGTCGCCGCCGAGTGCGACCGGCTGGGCGTGCCGTGCCACCGGGGCCCGGTCGACGACGTGCTGGGTCGCTTCGTCGGCGCCCTGGCCGCCCACCCCGGTGACGCGGTCATGCGGTTCACCGCCGACTGCCCGCTGCTCGACCCGGAGATCATCGCGCTGGTGGCGTCGGTGTACCGGGCGGTGCCCGGGCTCGACTACGCCAGCACCTCGATCGCCCGCACGCTGCCCCGCGGGCTGGACGTCGAGATCATCCGGGCGGACGCGCTGCGCACCCTGGACCGGCTCGCCACCGACCACCACCGGGTGCACGTCACCTCGTACGCGTACACCCACCCGGAGCTGTTCCGGGTGCTCGGGGTGACCCTCACCCCGGACCGGTCGGCGCTGCGGCTCACCCTCGACACCGAGCAGGACTGGGCGCTGGTGCGCGCGGTCACCGACCACTTCGGCGATGTCAGCGTGCCGCTGGCCAAGCTCGCCGACTGGCTGGACGGCCAGCCCGCCCTGCGCGCCCTCAACGCCGCCGTACGCCAGAAGCGCCTGGAGGAGTCCTGAACACGCCACGGATCGGGTTGCGCTGCGACGCCGGGCCCCGGCGCGGCGTCGGGCACCTGGTCCGCTGCCTGGCCCTCGGGGAGGAGTTCCTGGCCCGGGGGGCCCGGGTCGAGCTGTTCGGCACCGTCGAGCGGATCGGTTGGGCGCAGGCGCAGCTGGCGGCCCGGGGCATCCCGGCTTACCCGGGCCCGGACACCCCGGCCGGGCTGGTCGAGACGGCCCACCGGCACCGGCTGGACGCGATGGTGCTCGACTCGTACGAGCTGGACCCGGCCGGCGCCGGGGCGCTGCGCGCGGCAGGCGTGGTCACCCTGGCGGTGGTCGACGGCGACACCCGGGGGCAGGACGCCGACCTCTACCTGGACCAGAACTTCGGCGCCCGGACCGACGCGCCCGCCGGGCGGCTGCTGGCCGGCACCCGGTACGCGCTGCTGCGTGACTCGGTGATCGGCGCCCGGCCGGCCGCCCCGCGCCAGGCCGCGCCGGTGGACCGGCCCCGGGTGCTCGCCTTCTTCGGCGGGACCGACGCGCTCGGCGCCGCCCCGGTGCTGACCCGGGTGCTGCTCGCCACCGGGCACCCGATGGAGCTGACCGTGGTGGTCGGCCGTCCCGACGCCGAGGCGGAGCTGGAGGCGCTGACCCCCGGCCGGGGCCAGTCGCTGCGTCCGGTCCCGCCCACCGACGAGCTGCCCGCCCTGATCGGCGCGGCGGACCTGGTGGTGAGCGCCGCTGGCACGTCCACCTGGGAACTGTGCTGCCTGGGGGCGCCGTCGGCGCTGGTCTGCGTGGTGGACAACCAGCGCGAGTCGTACCGCCGGGTGGTGGACCACGGGCTGGTCGCCGGCCTGGGCGAGCTGCCGGAGCTGGCCGGGGCCGGGGTGGCCGGGCGGGCGGCCCGGGCGGCGGCCGCGCGGACGCTGTCCGGCCTGCTCGGCTCCCCCCGGCGGCGGGCCGCGCTCGCCGCCCGGGCCTGGGCCACGGTCGACGGGCGCGGCCGGGCCCTGGTCGCTGAGGCGCTGCTCGACCTGGTCCAGCGCGGCGATCGTACGCCTGTACTAAACCGCTGATAAGGTGGCGGCATGACGCAGGCCGCCTACCAGCCGTCGATGCTCGACCTCGCCGACACCGGTCCGTCGCTCGGGCCGCTGCCGGGCGCGCTGCGCCGACACGTGCTCACCAGGGGCGCCTGGGTCGACCACCTCCCCGGCTGGGTGCGCGGCTCCGACGCGGTGCTCGACACCCTGCTGACCGAGGTGCCGTGGCGCGCCGAGCGCCGAACGATGTACGACGCCGAGGTCGACGTCCCCCGCCTGCTCTGCTGGTACGCGGGCGGCCGCCCGCTGCCGCACCCGGTGCTGACCGAGGCCCGCGAGGCGCTGACCCGGCACTACGCCGCCGAGCTGGGCGAACCCTTCGTCACCGCCGGCATGTGCCTCTATCGCGACGGCCGGGACAGCGTCGCCTGGCACGGCGACACCCAGGGCCGGTCGGCGCACACCGACACCATGGTCGCCATCGTCTCGTTCGGCTCGCCCCGGCCACTGCTGCTGCGCCCGCGCGGCGGCGGCGCCAGCCTGCGCTTCCCGCTCGGGCACGGCGACCTGGTGGTGATGGGCGGCTCCTGCCAGCGCACCTGGGAGCACGCCATCCCCAAGACCGCCCGCCCGGTCGGCCCCCGCGTCAGCGTCCAGTTCCGCCCCACCGGCGTCGCCTGACCCACCCCACCCCACGCACCCCACCCGGTCCCGGTCCCGGCCCCGGTTCCGCCCGTTGATCATGAAGTTGGCAGCGGAAATTGTCCGAATCAGTGCCGTTAACTTCATGATCAACAGCGACAGGGCAGGCCGGGCGGTGCGGAAGGGGCCCGGGGGCGTCAGCCCCCGGGCTTCTTCCGCGTGCGGGTCAGTCGCGTTCGATGAGGTAGCCGAGGACCGTGGGGCCGAGCATGACAGCGAAGCCGCTACCGTCGCGGCGCGGGTCGGCGGGGGGCAGCTCCACCGGGTCGCCGGTCGCGGTCGCGCCGACCGGCCGGGCGCCGACCCAGGCGACCACCAGGTCCGTCTCGCCCTTGAGGAACCGCTGCGCACGCACGCCGCCGGTCGCCCTCCCCTTCGCCGGGTACGCCCCGAACGGCGTCACCTTGACCGTCGCGCCGGTGGAGGTGACCACCATCGGCTCCCCGTGCCCGGGGTCGTCCGTGCGGACCGCTCCGAACCAGACCACCCGCGCCCCGTCGGGCACGTTGACGCCGGCCATGCCGCCGCCCTTGAGCCCCTGCGGGCGGACCAGCGTGGCGGCGAAGCGCAGCAGCGACGCCTCCGAGGTGATGAAGGTCAGCGCCTCCTCGCCGTCGGTGAGCCAGGTCGCCCCGACCACCTCGTCCCCCTCGCGCAGGCCGATCACCTCGAACTCGTCCGAGCGGACCGGCCACTCCGGCGCGCAGACCTTGACCACGCCCTGCCGGGTGCCGAGCGCGAGGCCCGGCGAGCCCTGCGCGGCCGCCCCGAGCGGGGCCAGGCCGACCACCGTCTCGCCGGCCTCCAGCGGCACCAGCTCGGCGGCGGACATGCCGCCGCGCAGCGAGACCGTGCCGGCCTGCTCCGGCAGCACCGGCAGCGGCAGCACGTCGATCTTGAACGCCCGGCCGGCGCTGGTCACCAGGAGCACCCGGCCCCGGGCCGTGGTGTGCACGACGGCGCGTACCGTGTCGTGCTTGACCCGGCCGTTGCGCCGGCGCCCTTCGGCGGCCTCCTCCGACTCGGCCGCGGTGCGGGCCACCAGCCCGGTCGCGGACAGGATCACCTGGCAGGGGTCGTCGGCCACCTCCAGCGGGCCGGCCGGCACCGACGCCGCCAGCACCTCCTTGAGGTCGCCGTCGACCAGGGTGGTACGCCGCGGCGCGCCGAACTGCTTCACCACCGCCGACAGCTCGTCGGAGACGACCTTCTTCAGCACCTTGTCGTCGTCGAGGATCTTGGACAGCTCGGCGATCTCCCCGCGCAGCTTCTCCTGCTCGGCCTCCAGCTCGATCCGGTCGTACTTGGTCAACCGGCGCAGCGGAGTGTCCAGGATGTAGGTGGCCTGGATCTCGGAGAGCTTGAATTTCTGCATCAGGCCGTCCTTGGCCGCCTGGGCGTCCTCGCTGGCCCGGATCAGCTTGACCACCTTGTCGATGTCGAGCAGGGCGATCAGCAGGCCATCGACCAGGTGCAGCCGCTCCTCGCGCTTGCGCCTGCGGTAGGCGCTGCGCCGGGTGACGACCTCGTAGCGGTGGGCCAGGAAGACCTCCAGCAGCGCCTTCAGCCCGAGGGTGCGCGGCTGGCCGTCGACCAGCACCAGGTTGTTGACGCCGAACGACTGCTCCAGCGGGGTGAGCCGGTAGAGGTCGGCCAGCAGCGCCTGTGGGTTGACGCCGACCTTGCACTCGATGACCAGGCGGGTGCCGCTCTCCCGGTCGGTGAGGTCCTTGACGTCGGCGATGCCGGTCAGCCGCTTGGTCTTGGTGACCTCGTTGGTGATCGCCGCGATGACCTTCTCCGCGCCGACGCCGTACGGCAGCTCGACGACGGTGATCGCCTGCCGGCCGCGGCTGCCCTCGAGGGGGCCGATCTCCACCTTGCCGCGCATCCGCACCACGCCGCGCCCGCTCTCGTACGCCCGACGCACCTCGTCCAGGCCGAGCAGCAGACCGCCGGTGGGCAGGTCGGGGCCGGGAACGAACTCCATCAGCTTGTCGAGGTCGGCGTCCGGGTGGTTGATCAGCCAGCGGGCGGCGGAGACCACCTCGCCGAGGTTGTGCGGGATCATGTTGGTCGCCATCCCGACCGCGATCCCGGACGCGCCGTTGACCAGCAGGTTGGGGAAGGCGGCCGGCAGCACGGTGGGCTGGGTCAGCGAGCCGTCGTAGTTGGGCTCGACGTCGACGGTGTCCTCGCCCAGCTCGCCGACGAGCAGCATCGCCTCGCGGGAGAGCCGGGCCTCGGTGTTGTGGTTGACAAAGCCACCGGCGAGGAAGGAATGATCCTCAGACTCGACCCGAACGGAGTAGACCTCCGCCGGCTCGCCAGGGGTCACCTCAGTGACCTGCTCAAACCGATATCCAGAGTCCATGATCGGAAGGATGGTTGCGAGGACCTCGGTGTCCTTGATCCGATCAATGATGCGCAGGCGCTCAGTCTCCCACCGCTCGACGCGGTCGAAGTTGTGCTTCGTCAGCCACTTACGTCCGCTGCCCCGTCGGTCGAAGTCCAGAGCGTTGCGTACGTACTCAGCGACGAACGGGACGTGGTCCTTGCTCAGGCGGTGTGGACGCAACGGCGAATGCCGCAATACCTGGTTCAGCTCTGCCTGTTTGGTGCGCAGGAAGCCCACGCGACTAGCGAACGCCTTGATGTTCCGAAGCCCTGAGACAACGAGGCGGTGCTCAACTGAGCCGCTGGCACGCGTGTACTGACGCCAGCAGGCGAGGACGCCGAACTCCGCAAGCAGTTCCTGAACATCCCTCGTCAGCTGTTCGCTGTAGCTGGTGTACTGGATCGTGAAGCTGCCGTTGGCGACCCGAACCCCACCGTCGCCCTCGAAAAGGGCCATCAGGAAGGCTCGCTTGACCCCCCAGCCCCCGTTCCAGACGAACTGCGGAACGAACTTGTCCCGCGCCTGGTGGCCGATGAATTCAGCGAGCGGGCTCGCTCGGAACGCGTCCATACCACCGGCGAAGTCCTGTACATCCAATTCCTGGATGCGTTTGCGGTCGCGGCGGGTCTGCCGATCGCTGACATAGCGCCGACCGCTCACAATCTGGTCGTACGCGTGCACGACTTCGCCGAAGAAGTGCTCGTCGGTGTTGTTGAAACCTGCCCGGGACTCACTCGCGAAGCCTTCAGAAGCCCATGCTCCACCGAGGACGCCCAGCATGTACTCCCGAGCGGTGGGGATCACCTGAGACCAGGCGTTACGCGCGATGCACACGATCGTGCCTGCGGTGATCTCATCGAGTCGTCGCCACTGAAAGACTGGGACGCCCATGGGCGCCTCTAGACAGAGCACCAGGTGATTTTCACTACCTCGGAGCGAGAACCCCGCTTTCGTTGCGATCCTGATGGTCGGATGCACACCCGAGTTGAATACCTTGTTGACTCGGACAGCTTTTCCGTCCTTGTCGAGCACCTCGAAGTCGGCATCGGCCTCACTGTCAGGCGGAAGGTTCACCACGTCTGCAATGCGAGGGCTGGTGCCGTCAGCGAGACGAAGACGAGTGTCACCGGTGACGCAGTAGCGCGCGGCGGCGGGGCCGTCGTCCGGGGAACCGAAGTTGCCGTGCCCGTCGATCAGCGGCGCGTTCAGCGAGAAGTCCTGGGCCAGCCGGACCATCGCGTCGTAGATCGCGGTGTCGCCGTGCGGGTGGTACTTGCCCATCACGTCGCCGACGACCCGGGCGGACTTGACGTGCCCCCGGTCCGGCCGGTGGCCGGCCTCGTGCATGGACCAGAGGATGCGCCGGTGCACCGGCTTGAGGCCGTCGCGCGCGTCGGGCAGGGCGCGGGAGTGGATGACCGAGAAGGCGTACTCCAGGTAGGAGTCGGAGACCTCGGTGACCAGCGGGTTGTCGAAGACCCGCGCGCCGGCCTGGTCGAAGGCGGACAGGTCCACCTTGGCGCGGTCTTCCTTGCGGCGTGCCATCGTCAGCTTTCCCCTCGAACGGACCCGGTGCTCATGCGTCGATCGCTTCCCGGTCGACCCGGTCGGAGGAGTCGATCAGCCAGTTGCGGCGCGGCTCGACCTTCTCCCCCATCAGCAGTTCGAGGATCCGCTCGGCGGCGTCGACGTCGTCGAGGGTGATCCGGCGGACCGCCCGGGTGGCGGGGTTCATCGTGGTCTCCCACAGCTCGTCGGCGTCCATCTCGCCGAGGCCCTTGAAGCGCGGGATCGGGGTGACGATCTGCTTGCCGGCCTTCTCCAGCTTGCGGACCGTCGCCTCCATCTCGGCCTGGGTGTAGGTGTAGATGGTCTGCGGGTTGCGCCCCTTGGTGGTGATCTTGTGCAGGGGCGGCATCGCGGCGAAGAGCCGACCGGCCTCGATCAGCGGCCGCATGTAGCGGGCGAAGAGCGTGATGAGCAGGGTACGGATGTGTGCGCCGTCCACGTCGGCGTCCGCCATGATCAGGACCCGGCCGTACCGCAGGGCCGACAGGTCGAAGGTACGCCCCGAGCCGGCGCCGAGCACCTGCACGATCGCGGCGCACTCGGCGTTGTCCAGCACCTGCTGGAGGTTCGCCTTCTGCACGTTGAGGATCTTGCCGCGGATCGGCAGCAGCGCCTGGTACTCGGCGGATCGGGCAAGTCGCCCTGTCCCGAGGGCGCTGTCGCCCTCCACGATGAACAGCTCACTGCGGTCGATGCCCGCCGCGCGGCAGTCGACCAGCTTGGCCGGCATCGACGCGCCCTCCAGGGCGGTCTTGCGCCGGGCCGCGTCCTTCTGCTGCTTCTGGGTGAGCCGGACCCGCGCCGCGTCGACGATCTTCTGGAGCACCGTGCGCGCCTCGGCCTTGGTGCGCCGGTCCTCCAGCCAGGCCTTCAGGTGCTGCTCGATCAGGGACTGCATCACCTTGGTGATGCCGGCGGTGGAGAGCTCGTCCTTGGTCTGCGAGGTGAACTGCGGCTCCGGGATGCGCACGTGCACCACGGCCGTCATCCCCTCCAGGACGTCGTCCAGGGTGGGCGGCTCCTCCTTGGCCTTGAGCAGGCCCCGCGTGTTGCGTACGGCGTCGGCGAGGGTACGCGCCAGCGCCCGCTCGAAGCCCTTGCGGTGGGTGCCGCCGTGGGCGTTGCGGATGGTGTTGGTGAAGCACTCCACGGTGCGCTCGTAGCCGGTGCCCCAGCGGAGGGCCACCTCGACCTCGGCGCGGCGCTGCACGTTGGACTGCATCACGCCGTTGGCGTCGGCGGCGTTCTCCCGGTAGGTGCCCTCGCCGGTGACCAGCAGGGTGCCGGAGACCGGCCGGTCGCCGGCCGGGGCCAGGAACTCGACCATGTCGGTGAGGCCGTTGGGGAAGTGGAAGCGCTCCTCGGCGGGCTGCTCACCGGTCTCGTCGCGCAGCCGGTAGTCGACCCCGGGCACCAGGAAGGCGGTGTTGCGCAGCTTCATCCGGACGGCGTCGACGTCGAGCGTCGCGCCGGTTTCGAAGTAGCGGGCGTCGTGCCAGTAGCGGATCGAGGTGCCGGTGCGCTGGCCGCGCTTCATCGCCCCGACGATCTGGAGGCCGGGACCGGCGGTGAACGGGGCGTCCGGGCCGTCGCCGTCGAAGATCCCCGGCACGCCGTGCCGGAACGACATGGCGTGCACCTTGCCGCCGCGCCGGACGGTGACGTCGAAGCGGCGGGAGAGCGCGTTGACCGCCGAGGCGCCGACGCCGTGCAGGCCGCCGGAGGTCTTGTAGCCGGAGCCGCCGAACTTGCCGCCGGCGTGCAGCCGGGTGAGCACCAGCTCGACCCCGGAGATGCCGGACTTGGCGTGCACGTCGGTGGGGATGCCGCGGCCGTCGTCGTCGACCTGCACCGAACCGTCGGCGTGCAGCGTCACCTCGACCTTCCTGGCGTGACCCGCGACACCCTCGTCGGTGGAGTTGTCGAGGATCTCGTTGACGAGGTGACCCACGCCACGGCTGTCGGTGGAGCCGATGTACATGCCGGGACGCTTGCGGACGGCGTCCAGGCCCTCGAGGTGGGTGAGGTCGTCGGCCCCGTAGAGGGTCTCAGGCTGTGCGGTCAACTGGTCGTACTCCCAGGTCTCGGCGGTGTGGTGCCGCTCACCGTCTTGATCCACCCTGACTCGATCTCCACGCGCGGCGCGCCGCAGCGAGCCTAGCCGCACGCCCCGACACAACCGCGCAGCCCCGCTGGAGCCATCGCAACCGGGGCGCCGGGCGTCGGTCACCCGGCAGCAACGCCCGTCCCCGCCGGGGTGTTCCCCGGGGCCGAGCCGGCCGGTGGCCACGCGTGCCACACGCGGGTGTCGAACGTTGAACGAACGCGTTACCACCCATTGACGCCCATCACGCCGAAGTGATCTGATCGCGGCCACCGGAGGATCTTTCACATTTCGATGGACAGATGGGGGACGCGATGGTCAGGTTCCGTCGTACCGCTCTCGCCGCAGTGCTCACCGTCGCCACGGCCGCGCTCTCGGCCGCCGTCGGCCTGCCCGCTCCCGCCGCCGCGGCGCTGCCCACCGCCGCCGTGGCGCTGGGCGACAGCTTCATCAGCGGCGAGGGCGCCGGGGCGTACTCCCCGGTGGTCGACGTCACCGGCGTGGCGCAGCCCTTCCCGGGCTGGTCGGCGCCGAACAGCAACGCCTACTTCTGCCACCGCTCACCCAACGCCTCGCTGCACCGGGCGGACCTGCCGGGCGTCCAGGCCCGGTTCAACCTCGCCTGCTCCGGCGGCCAGCCGTACGACATCGCCGCCGCGTCCGCCACCCGGGCCAGGGGCCGGCAGGTCGCCGCGCAGCTCGACCAGCTCCGCGCGGTCGGGCGGACCCACGACATCGACCTGGTGCTGGTCGGCCTCGGCTCGAACAACAGCTCGTTCACCTTCGGCAGCGTCGCCGAGAAGTGCGCCAACCGGTTCATCGCCGACGCGTGGACCGGCTGGTGGGAGTTCTGGGCGTACCTGGGCGGGCCGGTCGAGCAGGAGCCCTGCGACGACGCCGAACTGGCCACCGCCGCCCAGTTCGCCGCCGCGACCGCCGAGACCACCACGGCCGTCCGCCAGATCCTCACCACCCTCGACCAGATCGACGCCGACGGCCAGCACCGGATCGTGTTCCAGGACTACACCAACCCGCTGCCGCCGGAGCTGGCCCAGGTCTACTGGAGCGAGGACGACCGGGACGACACCCGGGACAAGTTCCGCGCGCTCGGCGCCGAGCGGTACGCCGCCGGCTGCCCGATCCACCGGGGCAGCCTCGCGCCCGGCCACCGCTTCTCCCAGGGGCTCGGCACGCTGGTCAACTCGGTACGCACCACCCTGGCCGCCGAGTTCCCCGCCGCCGACCTGGTCTACCTCAACGTGCAGCGCGCCTTCGACGGCGCCCGGCTCTGCGAGCAGGCGGGCAGCCCCACCGGCACGCTGGCCACCCCGATCCGCCTCCAGGACGGCCCGTCCGGCGTCTTCGTCACCAGCCTCTCCGGCTACGACAAGCTGGACATCCAGCGGATCGCCAACGCCTGCGGGACGTACTTCCAGACCTGCCAGGAGTCCTGGCACCCGAACGCCGCCGGGCACCAGGTGCTCGGCCGGTGCCTGACCGGCGCCGCCGTGGCCGCCTCCCGGGCGGTCTCCTGCGTGCGCGCGCCCGACGGCACGGTCAACGTCGGTTGAGTGCCCCGTCGGGGGCGGCCCGCCCGGGCCGTCCCCGACCCGCGCCCGCCCGACGACGCCTCAGGGCCGGATCGCGGCGCCGAGCACGTGCGGTGACGCCGGTGCCGGCAACCGCCCGGGCGGGAAGCGGAACCGGTCCAGCCGGACCACGCTGAAGCCCGCCGCGACGATCGCCGACACCGTGTCCCGTCCGGTGTGGCAGCCGCCGCAGAGCAGCGGCCAGCAGGTTGCGTCGACCACCCGCTGCGCCCGGCGCAGCCCGGGGGTGCCCGCGGCGACGTGCTCGTAGAAGCGCAGCGACCCGCCGGGACGCAGCACCCGGTACGCCTCCCGCAGCGCGACGGACTGGTCGGGTACCGAGCAGAGCACCAGCGACATCACCACGGCGTCGACGCTGGCGTCGGCGACCGGCAGCGCCTCGGCCAGCCCGTCGGTGACCGTCACCGGCACCGGCGCGTGCGCGGCGGCGCCGCGGGCGGCGGCGCGCAGCCAGGGCTCGGGCTCCACCGCGAGCACGGCGTCCACCTCGGGCGGGTAGTGCGCGAACATCCGGCCGTTGCCGGCGCCCACCTCGACCACCCGCCCGGACAGGCCGGCGACCAGTCGACGCCGGTGCTCGGCGGCGCCGGCCCGGTCCAGGGCCACGCTCGCCCGGGCGAACAACCGGGCGAACAACGGGTGGGACACCCGGGAGTTGGACATCGGCGCTCCGCATCTACGTGGGCCGCTCGTCCCGCAGGCTACCGCCCGTCCGCCACCGCACCGCCGCCCCACACCCGCCACCGGGGCAGCCCAGGCGAACCCGGCAGCCACGGGCCGTCAGCGGGGAGGCGCGGGGCGGTGACCAGCGGAACTGCTAAGGGGTACCCGGGCGGGCGGTGAGCGCGAGCAGGACGGGAGCGGCGGGGCTGCCGGCGAGGTCGCCGAGGCGGACGTCGTCGAGGACGGCGAGGAAGGCGGCCTGGGCGCGGCGCAGTTGGACGCGGAGCCGGCAGTCGGACCGCAGTGCGCAGCCGGACTCCTCGCAGGCGACGACCTCACCCTCGCCCTCGAAGGCCCGCACGACCTGACCGACGGTCAGCTCCTCCGCACCTTCGGCGAAGGCCACGCCGCCGGAGCGGCCCCGGATGGTGACCAGCACACCGAGCCGTTGCAGCCGCTGCACCACCTTGGCGACGTGGCTGCGGGGCAGGTCCAGCCGCTCGGCCAGTTCGTCGACCGTGGTCCGGGTCGACGCCGGCGCGGTCAGCATGGCGATCCGCAGCGCCATGTCGGTGGACCGGTTGAGCTTCACGTACCGACCCTAGCCAGCGCGTCCCGGCCCCGACAGGGGCCGCGAGACCGTGACGGCGGCAACACCGGACCCGGGACCTTCGGCCCTGAAGAGGCATATCAGATTCCTGTTTAAGTGCTCGCGTAGGCAACGCAGAAGGAGGAGCCGTGCTCTCGGAATCGTCCAAGGCCGTGGTGATCGCGACCCTGCCCGTCGTACGGGCACACGGGGAGGAGATCACCGGCCGGTTCTACCCGCGGATGTTCGCCGCCCACCCGGAGCTGCTCAACCTGTTCAACCGGGGCAACCAGGCGACGGGCCAGCAGAAGGCCGCGCTGGCCGCCTCCGTCGTCGCGTACGCCGAGCACCTCACCGGCGCCGGTGGGCCGGCGTGGGACGCGATCCTGGACCGGATCGCGCACAAGCACGCCTCGCTGGGTATCACCCCCGACCAGTACACGGTCGTCGGCCGGCACCTGATGGCCGCCATCGGCGAGGTGCTGGGTGCGGCCGTCACGCCGGAGGTCGCCGCGGCCTGGGACGAGGTGTACTGGCTGATGGCCTGCGAACTCATCGCCCGGGAGGCCCGCCTCTACACGACGGCCGGCGTGGCCGGGGGCGGCGCGGTCTGGCGCGACTGGCGGGTCACCGGGGTGGTGCCGGAGGCCACCGACGTCATCTCGCTGACCCTCGTGCCGGCCGACGGCGGCCCGGTCCCCGGCTTCGTCCCCGGGCAGTACGTCTCGGTCGCCGTCGACCTCGACGGCGGGCTCGGCCAGCAGATCCGGCAGTACAGCCTCTCCGGCCGTCCCGGCGCCGACCACTGGCGGATCACGGTCAAGCGGGTACGCGGCGCCGGCGGCGCGCCGGACGGCCTGGTCTCCACCGTCCTGCACGAGCGGACCGCGCCCGGCGACACGCTCCGGCTCAGCCCGCCCTTCGGCGAGGTCAGCGCGGTGGCCGGCGACGGGCCGCTGCTGCTGGTCAGCGCCGGCATCGGGCTCACCCCGGCGATGTCCGCGCTGGAGCACCTGGCCGCCACCGCGCCCGAGCGGCCCGTGGTGCTGGTGCACGCCGACCGGGACGGGGCCGCGCACGCCCACCGCGACGAACTGCCCCGGCTGCATGCCCGGCTGCCCAACCTGCGGCTCAAGCTCTGGTACGAGGAGACCACCGACGGCGACGACCCGGCGGCGCTGACCGCCGAGGTGGCCAGCGGCCGGGTCGACCCCGAGCTGATTCCGCTCTCCCCCGACGCGCACGTGCACCTCTGTGGGCCACTGCCGTTCATGAACGAGGTGCGGGGCGGGCTGCTGCGCCGGGGCGTACCGGTGGAGCGGATCGCGTACGAGGTGTTCGGGCCGGGGATGCTGCGCGGCGGCGTCTGACTCCTCCGGTGGGACTCGCGGCGGCCACGAATCTCCAACCTGGAGATTCGTGGCCGGCGGGAGAAGTCGATGATCTACAGGTTAGGAGGAGAAGGCGAGGGTACCGACCTTGGCATGCGCGTCCTCGGTATCAATGCGATCTTCCATGATCCGGCCGCCGCCCTGGTGGTCGACGGACAGGTGGTGGCCGCCGCCGAAGAGGAACGGTTCAGCCGTCGCAAGCACGGCAAGCGACCGGTCCCGTTCTCCGCCTGGGAACTGCCCGAACTCTCCGCCGCCTGGTGCCTGTCCAGCGCCGGCGTCGACGTCGACAGCCTCGACGCGGTGGCCTACTCCTTCGATCCCGGCCTGTGCCGCGACGCCGCCGACCTCGGCCTGGCCGACCCGTGGGACTGGCTGCGCGTCGACTACGCCCGGCGGGCCCCGCAGTTCCTCGCCGCCGCCCTGCCCGGCCTCGACCCGGAGAGGGTGCGCTTCGTCCCGCACCACGTGGCGCACGCCGCCTCGGCCGGGCTGGCCGCCCCGCCGGCCGGCGACGACACCGCCGTCCTGGTGCTCGACGGCCGCGGCGAGGTGGCCAGCCACCTGGCCGGCGTCTACCGCGACGGCGCCCTGAGCCCGCTGTACTCGCAGGAGCTGCCGCACTCGCTCGGCCTGCTCTACGAGGACCTCACCCGCCACCTCGGCTTCCTGCACTCCAGCGACGAGTACAAGGTGATGGCGCTGGCCTCGTACGGCCGGCCGAAGCACCTCGGGTTGCTGCGCGAGCTGGTCCGGGTCACCGACGCCGGCGGCTTCCACGTCGACCGGATCGACTGGGCGAGCCTGGCCAAGGCCGCCGAGCCGGGCGCCGAGCTGACCGAGGACCACGCCGACCTGGCCGCCAGCGTGCAGGCCCGGCTGGAGGAGGTCGTCCTCGACCTGGCCCGCTGGCTGTACGACGCCTCGGGCGGCGCCTCGACCCTGGCGATGGCCGGCGGGGTGGCGCTGAACTGCGTCGCGAACGCCCGGCTGGCGGCCGAGGGGCCGTACCGGGACGTCTGGGTGCAGCCGGCGGCCGGCGACTCCGGCACCGCGCTGGGCGCCGCCCTGCACGTCGCCGGCACCCTCGGCGACCGGGCGACGCCGATGAGCGGGGCGGACCTCGGCCGCGGCTGGTCGGAGGAGGAGCTGGAGGCGGAGCTGCGGCGGGCGGCGCTGCCGTACTTCCGGCCGGACTCGATCGCCGCCGAGGCGGCCCGGGTGCTCGCCGACAACGGCATCGTCGCCTGGTACCAGGGGCGCAGCGAGTACGGTCCGCGCGCCCTCGGACACCGCTCGCTGCTGGCCCACCCCGGCGACCCGGCGACCACCGCCCGGATGAACGACGTCAAGGGGCGGGAGCAGTTCCGCCCGATCGCGCCGATGGTCCGCGCCGAACGCTTCGCCGACATCTTCGACGGGGTCTTCCCCAGCCGGTACATGCTCTTCGTGCACCGGGTGAAGCCGGAGTGGCGCGATCACATCCCGGCGGTCACCCACGTCGACGGCACCGCCCGGGTGCAGACCGTGCACACCGACACCGAGCCCCTCGTCGCCGAGCTGCTGGCCGAGTTCGAACGGCTCACCGGGCTGCCGGTGGTGGTGAACACGTCGCTGAACACCGCCGGCCGGCCCATGGTGGACACCCCGCGCGAGGCGATGGAGCTGTTCGGTTCCGCCCCGGTGGAGCTGCTGGCCCTCGGCCCGTTCGCGGTGCGCCGCGGCGCGCTCGGCGGTGGCCGGTGATCAGCATCGTGGTGCCGACCCTCGGCCGGTCCAGCCTCGGCACGTTGCTCGACGCCCTCGCCCCGCAGCTCGCCGAGCTGCCCGACGGGGAGATCCTGCTGGTCGACGACCGGCGTGACGCCGCGGGCGAGCTGGCGGTGCCGGGGGTGCTGTCCGCGTACGCCAAGGTGGTGACCGGTAGCGGCACGGGCCCGGCGGCGGCGCGCAACGTCGGCTGGCGGGCGGCCCGCCGGCCCTGGGTGGTCTTCCTCGACGACGACGTGGTGCCGGCACCGGACTGGGCCCGGCGGCTGCTCGCCGACCTGGCGGTCGGCGACCGGGTCGGCGGGGTGCAGGGGGTGGTGGCGGTGCCGCTGCCGGGCGACCGGCGCCCCACCGACTGGGAGCGGAGCACCGCCGGCCTGGCCGAGGGCGAGTGGATCACAGCGGACATGGCGTACCGGCGGGCCGCGCTGGAGGCGGTCGACGGTTTCGACGAACGCTTCCCCCGCGCCTACCGGGAGGACGCCGAGCTGGCCCACCGGGTCCGGCGCGCCGGCTGGGAGCTGGTCCGGGGGCGACGCGTCGTCACCCACCCGGTCCGCCCCGAGGACCGCTGGGTGAGCCTGCGGGTGCAGCGGGGCAACGCCGACGACGCGCTGCTGCGCCGGCTCTACGGCCCGGACTGGCGCGCCGAGCTGGGGTTGCCGCCCGGCCGGCGGCCCCGGCACGTCGCGACCGCCGCCGCCGGGGCGCTGGCGGTCACCGCCGCCGCGCTGCGGGCCGTGCTGCCCCGCGACGGCGCGCCGCGCCGGGTGCTCGGCGCGGTCGCCGCCGCCGGCGCGCTGGGCTGGGCGGCGGGCACCGCCGAGTTCGCCGCGGTGCGGATCGCGCCCGGGCCGCGCACCCGCGACGAGGTGTCCACCATGCTGCTGACCAGCGCGCTCATCCCGCCGGTCGCCGTCGCCCACTGGGTAGGCGGCTGGTGGCGACACCGACCCTCCGGTGCGGACGGTGACCCCGCCGGAGCGCAGAGTTGATGTTTACTTCTCCTGCCCCGGGCAACTGGTCTGCCATGAACGGGGGCGCGGCGATCACGCACGGCCTCTTCGACGCGGTGCTGCTCGATCGGGACGGCACGCTGATCGAGGACGTGCCGTACAACGGCGACCCGGAGAAGGTGCGTCCGCTGCCCGGCGCGCGCGAGGCGCTGGACCGGCTGCGTACCGCCGGCCTGCGCCTGGGCGTCGTCACCAACCAGTCCGGCCTGGCGAAGGGGCTCTTCACCACCGACCAGATGCGGGCGGTGCACGCCCGGATCGAGGAGCTGCTCGACCCCTTCGACGACTGGCAGATCTGCCCGCACGACGACGGCGACCGCTGCGGCTGCCGCAAGCCCGCGCCGGGGATGGTCCACGCGGCCGCCGCCGCGCTGGGCACCTCCCCCGGGCGCTGCGTGCTGGTCGGCGACATCGGGCGGGACATGACCGCCGCGCTCGCCGCCGGCGCGACCGGCGTCCTGGTGCCCACCCCGGTCACCCGGCCCGAGGAGGTCGCCGCCGCCCCGCACGTCGCCCACGACCTGCCCGCGGCCGTCGACGAGATCCTGCGCCGGCAGGCGGCCGTCCGGCCCACCGCGCCGCGCCGCGCCGGCACCGTCCTCGTGGTACGCAGCGACTCCGCCGGCGACGTGCTGGTCACCGGCCCGGCGATCCGGGCCGTCGCCGCCGGGGCGCGGCGGGTGGTGCTGCTCTGCGGTCCCCGGGGCCGGGCCGCCGCCGAGCTGCTCCCCGGCGTAGACGAGATCGTCGAATGGCCGCTGCCCTGGATCGACGGCGACCCCGCCCCCGTCGACCCCGACGACATCCGCGCGCTGACCGCCCGGCTCACCGCCGTCGGCGCCGACGAGGCGGTCGTCTTCACCTCCTTCCACCAGTCGGCCCTCCCCCTCGCGCTGCTGCTGCGGATGGCCGGGGTGGGCCGGATCAGCGCGATCAGCGACGACTACCCCGGCTCCCTGCTGGACGTGCGGCACAAGGTGCCGGTCGGTGTGCCGGAGCCGGAGCGGGCCCTCTCCCTCGCCGCCGCTGCCGGCTTCGGCCTGCCCGTCGGCGACGAGCCGACGCTGCGCGTCGAGGCGCCCCCCGCCGCGCCACCCGACGGCCCGTACGTGGTGGTGCACCCCGGAGCGTCCGTGCCGGCCCGGGCCTGCCCGCCGGAGCGGTGGGTGGAGATCGTGCGCAGGCTTACCGCGAGCGGCTATCGGGTAGTGGTCACCGGGGGGCCGGTCGAGACCGTGCTGACCTCCCGGGTGGCCGCCGCCGGCGGCACCGACCTCGGCGGGCGTACCGGGCTGGCGGAGCTGGCCGGAGTTCTCGCCGGGGCGAGCTGTGTGGTGGTCGGCAACACCGGCCCCGCCCATCTCGCCGCCGCCGTCGGCGTACCCGTCGTCAGCCTCTTCGCCCCCACCGTCTCCTTCGGCCAGTGGGCGCCCTACCGGGTGCCGCTGGTCCGACTCGGCGACGCCGCCGCGCCCTGCCGGGACAGCCGGGCCACCCGCTGCCCGGTACCCGGCCACCCCTGCCTCACCGCGGGGGTCGACCCGGCCGAGGTGGTCGCCGCGGTCCGCCTGCTCACCACCGGAATCCGACGCTGAAGGAGGGTCATGAACGTCCTGGTCTGGCACGTGCACGGCTCCTGGACCACGTCCTTCGTGCACGGCAAGCACCGCTACCTGGTGCCGGTCACCCCCGACCGCGGCCCGTACGGGCTGGGCCGGGCCCGGACCTACCCGTGGCCGGCCAGCGCGGTCGAGATGACCCCCGAGGAACTGGCCGACGCCGACGTGGACGTGGTCGTGCTGCAACGCCCCGAGGAGTTGGAGCTGGCCGAGCGCTGGCTGCGCCGGCGGCCGGGGCGGGACCTGCCGGCGATCTACGTCGAGCACAACACCCCCAAGGGCGACGTGCCCACCACCCGCCACCCGATGGCTGACCGGGACGACCTGCTGCTCACCCACGTCACCCACTTCAACGAGCTGTTCTGGGACAACGGCGGCACCCGCACGGCCGTCGTCGAGCACGGCATCGTGCCGCCGAGGGTGGAGTGGACCGGCGAGCTGGACCGGCTCGCCGTGGTGACGAACGAACCCATCCGGCGCTGGCGGGTCACCGGCACCGACCTGATGCCCCGCTTCGCCGAGGTCGCCCCGCTGGACGTCTTCGGCATGGGGGTGACCGGGCTGGCCGACCGGCTCGGGCTGCCCGGGCAACGCCTGGCCAGCCACGACGACCTGCCGCAGGACGTCATGCACACGGAGCTGGCCCGGCGGCGGGCGTACCTGCACCTGTGCCGGTGGACGTCGCTGGGGCTGAGCCTGATCGAGGCCATGACGATCGGCATGCCGGTCGTCGCGCTGGCCACCACCGAGGCCGTCGACGCGGTGCCACCCGACGCGGGGGTGCTCTCCACCCGGGTCGACACGCTCGTCGAGGCGGCCCGCTGGCTGACGGAGGACCGCGACGCCGCGTACCGGTTGGGTGCGCGGGCGCGGGAGGTGACGAAGGAACGCTTCGGGCTCGACCGGTTCCTCGCCGACTGGGACCGGATCCTTGAGGAGGAAACATGCGCATCGCGATGATCTCGGAGCACGCCAGCCCGCTCGCCGTCCTCGGCGAGGAGGACGCGGGCGGGCAGAACACGCACGTCGCCGAACTGGCGGCGGCCCTGGTCGGCGAGGGGCACGACGTGCGCGTCTACACCCGTCGGGACGCGGTCGACCTGCCCGACGTGGTCGACGCGGCCGCCGGCTACCAGGTGCGCCACGTGCCCGCCGGGCCGGCGCAGCGGGTGCCCAAGGACGAGCTGCTGCCGTACATGGGCGAGTTCGGGCGGTGGATGGCTGAACAGTGGGGCGAGCAGGGCTGGCGGCCGAACGTGGCGCACGCCCACTTCTGGATGAGCGGCCTGGCCACCCTGCACGCCGGCCGGCGCACCAACACCCCGGTGGTGCTGACGTACCACGCGCTGGGCTCGGTGAAGCGGCGCCACCAGGGGGCCCGGGACACCAGTCCACCGGGCCGGGTCGGCTACGAACGGGCGCTGGGCCGGGCGGCCGACCGGGTGATCGTCCAGTGCCAGGACGAGATCGGCGAGCTGGTCCGGCTCGGCGTGCCGCGGTCGAGGATGGCGCTGGTCCCGTCCGGGGTCAACGAGGAGATGTTCCGTCCGGAGGGGCCGGTCGCGCCCCGCCACCCGACCCGCCCGCGCATCCTCACCGTCGGCCGGTTGGTCGAGCGCAAGGGCTTCCAGGACGTCATCCGGGCCCTGCCGGCCGTGCCGGAGGCCGAGTGCGTGGTGGTCGGCGGCCCGGCGGCCGAACTGCTGCCCGCCGACAGCTTCGCCCGCCGGCTGGGCGCGCTCGCCGAGTCCTGCGGGGTCGCCGACCGGGTCAAGCTGGTCGGCGCGGTCCCGCGCGAGGAGATGGGTGCCTGGTACCGCTCCGCCGACGTGCTCGTTGCCGCCCCCTGGTACGAGCCGTTCGGGCTCACCCCGCTGGAGGGGATGGCCTGCGGCGTGCCGGTGATCGGCACGAACGTGGGCGGCATCGCCGACACGGTGGTCGACGGGCTGACCGGTGATCTGGTGCCGCCGCGCGACCCGCGCGCGCTGGGCACCGCGATCCGCCGGCTGCTCGCCGACCGGGCGCGCCGGTTCGCGTACGCCACGGCGGCGCTGGACCGGATCCGCAGCCGGTACTCCTGGAAGCGCTGCGCCGAGCAGCTGAGCGCGGTCTACGCCACGGTCAGCACGGTCGGTCGAGTCGCCCCGGCGGTGGCCTGATGAACGACGCGATGTCCGCCCTCGACGGGCACCTGTCCGGGCTGGCCGCCGCGCTGCTGCCGTACCGGCGTACCGCCGAGCGGCTGGCCGGCTGGGGCACCCAGCTGGCCTGGACGCTGGCCACCGGCGGCCGGCTGCTGGCGGCCGGCAACGGCGGCAGCGCCGCCGAGGCCCAGCACCTCACCGCCGAGCTGGTCGGCAAGCTGCGCGACGACCGGGAGCCCTACTCGGCGATCGCGCTGCACGCCGAGACGTCGTCGCTGACCGCGATCGGCAACGACTACGGCTACGACGAGGTCTTCGCTCGCCAGGTGCGCGCCCACGGCCGGGAGAACGACATCCTGCTGCTGATGTCGACCAGCGGCACCAGCACCAACCTGCTGCGGGCGGTGGAGGCGGCCCGGGAGGTCGGGGTGCGCTGCTGGGCGTTCACCGGTCCCGCCCCGAACCCGCTGGCCGAGGTCTGCGACGACACGCTCGCGGTGCCCTCGCCGGACAGTCAGGTCGTGCAGGAGCTGCACCTGGTCTCGCTGCACCTGCTCTGCGAGTACGTCGACGAGGCGCTGCCGCTGGTCCGCCAACTGCCGCCCACGGCGGCGCCGCGGCAGCGGACCGTCGAGTTCACCGGCCGGCTCCCCGGCGGCGCCGCCGCACCCGCTCTCGCCGCCGCCGGGAACGGCCCCGGGATCAACCGGCACGCCCGCAACGGCCACTCCAGCAACGGACACGGTGCCAACGGCCACACCACCAACGGACACGGCGGCAACGGACACGGGCCGAACGGGCACGGGTCGAGCCGCCGCGGGTGCCCGTCGTGAGCCGGCCACTGGTGGTCGTCGGCGACGCCCTGCTCGACCGGGACGTCCAGGGCGCGGTCAACCGGGTCTGCCCGGACGCGCCGGTGCCGGTGCTCGACGAGCGGGCCAGCACCGACCGGCCCGGCGGCGCCGGGCTCCCCGCGCTGCTCGCCGCCGCCCAGGGCACCGAGGTGGCGCTGGTGACGGCGCTCGCCGACGACGCCGCCGGAGCCCGCATCGCCGAACTGCTCACCACCGCCGGGATACGCCTGTACCCGCTTCGGCTGCCCGGGGCGACGCCGGAGAAGATCCGGCTCCGGGCAGGCGGGCAGACCCTGCTGCGGCTGGACCGTGGCGGTGCGCCACGGCCCCCCGGCGAGCCGCCCGAGGCGGCGCTGGAGGTGCTCGCCTCGGCCGGCGCCATCCTGGTCAGCGACTACGGCCGGGGCCTGGTCCGGCAGCCCGCGCTGCGGGCCGCGCTCGCCGACGCGAGCGCCCCGGTGGTCTGGGACCCGCACCCCCGGGGGGCGGTCGCGGTGCCGGGCGCCCGGCTGACCACCCCCAACCTCGCCGAGCTGCGGCAGCTCACCGGCGACGCCGGCGCGGGGTCGCCACTGTCCACCGCCACCCGCGCCGGGCACGAGCTGCGCCGGCGCTGGCGGGTCGGCGCGGTGGCGGTGACGATGGGCGCCGACGGCGCGGTGCTCTGCCACTCCGGCAGCACCCCGCTGGTGGTGCCGCCACCGTCCGACGTGGAACGGGCCGAGGACACCTGCGGCGCCGGGGACCGCTTCGCCGCGACCGCCGCCACCGCGCTGGCCGCCGGGGCGGTCACCTCCGAGGCGGTGCAGGAGGCGGTCGCCGCCGCGTCCGCGTACGTCGCCGCCGGCGGGGCGGCCGGGCTGGCCCGCCGGGAGCCCGAGTCGGCCGCGTCGCGCCGCCCGGCGTCCGCGGCCGAGGAGCTGGTGGCCCGGGTACGCGCCGACGGCGGCACCGTGGTGGCCACCGGCGGCTGCTTCGACATCCTGCACGCCGGGCACGTCGCCACCCTGCAGGCGGCCCGCCGGCTGGGTGACTGCCTGGTGGTCTGCCTCAACTCCGACCGCAGCGTCCGCGCCCTCAAGGGTCCGGACCGCCCGGTCAACCCGGAGGCCGACCGGGCCCGGCTGCTGGCCGCGCTGGACTGCGTCGACGCCGTCGTGGTGTTCGACGAGCCCACCCCGGCCACCGCGCTGGCCCGGCTGCGCCCCGACGTCTGGGTCAAGGGCGGCGACTACGCCGGCGACGGCGCCCCCGAACTGCCCGAGGCCGAGCTGGTACGCGGCTGGGGTGGCCGGGTGGTGACCGTGCCCTACCTGGCGGGCCGGTCCACCACCGCGACGATCAGCGCCGCGCGCTCGCGCGGCGCCCGACTGGTCAGAGGAGCACGATGAGCAGGGATCTGAACGGATCGGCGGTGCTGGTCACCGGCGGGTCGAGCGGCCTCGGCGCGGCGGTGGTGACCGCCGTGACGAAGGCCGGCGGGCGGCCGTACGTGCTGGACCGGCAGCCGCCGGCCGACGGGGTGCCGTGGGTCGAGTGCGACCTGGGAGACACCCGCGCCGCCGAGCAGGCCACCCGGCGCGCCGCCGAGCAGGCCGGCGGGCTGACCGGCCTGGTCACCGCCGCCGGGATGGACGTGCCCGGCAAGCTCGCCGACATCGACGGCGCGACCTGGGACCGGATCGTCGGCATCAACCTGCTCGGCACCGCCGCCGTCGTCCGGGCGGCCCTGCCACACCTGGAGCGCGCGCACGGCACGGTGGTGACGGTCGCCTCGACGCTCGGGATCAAGGCGGTCAGCGACGCCACCGCGTACTGCGCGGCGAAGTTCGGGGTGGTCGGCTTCACCCGGGCGCTCGCCGCCGAGCTGGCCGGCCGGGTCGGGGTGACCCTGCTGATCCCCGGTGGCATGCGGACGGCCTTCTTCGACGACCGGGACGACCAGTACAAGCCGGGTCCGGACGCGATCCTCAACGACCCGGCCGACACCGCCGCCGCGGTCATGTTCGCCCTCTCCCAGCCGCCCGGCTGCGCGGTACGCGAGCTGGTGGTCTGCGCCGAACAGGAGTCGTCGTACCCGTGATCCTGGTGTTACGGGCGCTCGGCGTCGGCGACCTCGCGACCGGGGTGCCGGCGCTGCGCGCGCTGCGGGCCGCGTATCCGGACGAGGAGCTGACGCTGGTCGCGCCGCGCTGGCTGGCCCCGCTGGTCGACCTGGTCGGCGGGGTCGACCGGCTGGTCGAGGCGGACGGGCTGGGCCACCTGGCGTGGGCCGGCCCGCCGCCGGAGCTGGCGGTCAACCTGCACGGTCGCGGCCCGCAGTCGCACCGGATGCTGGCCGGCGTCCGGCCGGGCCGGCTGCTCGCCTGCGCCAACGCCGAGGCCGGCCACCGCGACGGCCCGGACTGGCGGGCCGAGGAGCACGAGATCGACCGCTGGTGCCGGATGCTGGCCTGGTACGGCATCCCCGCCGACCGCACGGACCTCGCCCTGCGCCGCCCGGAACCGGGGCGGACGCCGACCGGGGTGAGCATCGTCCACCCGGGAGCGAAGGCGGCGCAGCGACGCTGGCCACCGGCCCGGTTCGCCGAGGTGGCCCGGGCGCTCACCGACCGGGGACACCGCGTGGTGGTCACCGGCACCGCCGGCGAGCGGAGCATCGCCGAACAGGTGCGCGCCCTGGCCGGGCTGCCGGCCGGCGCGGTGCTCGCCGGGGAGACCGGCCTCGGGGAGCTGGCCGCGCTGGTCGCCCACGCCCGCCTGGTGGTCAGCGGCGACACCGGCATCGGTCACCTGGCCACCGCCTACGCCACCCCGTCGGTGCTGCTGTTCGGCCCGGTGCCGCCCGCGCAGTGGGGTCCCCCACCGGACCGGCCCTGGCACCAGGCGCTCTGGGTGGGGCAGCGGCAACCGGTCGACGCCGCCGCCGTGCACCCGGCACTGGCCGCGCTGGACGTGCCGGCGGTGCTGGCCGCCGTGGAGCGGGTGGAGCGGGACACACCGCTTGCTACCCGCCGGTAGCTTCCGCTTAGGCTGGGGCGGTGAGCGGGGACATCGAGTACAGCCAGGAGTTCGTCGACGTCGACGGCGCGCGCATCGGGGTGCAGGTCTACCCCGAACCGGACGGGCCGGCCGGCGCGCCGGTGGTGGTGCTCTGGCCGGCGATGGGTGTCCGGGCCAGCTACTACCGCCCGTTCGCCACCGCGCTGCGCGACGCCGGCCTGGCCGTGGTCGTGGCGGACCTGCGCGGCACCGGCGCCAGCACTCCCGCACCGAGCCGCGCCTGCCGGTACGGCTACGCCGAGCTGGCCGGTGACGTCGGGGCGGTGCTCGACGCGCTCAAGCCCCGGCTGGACGGGCGTACCCGGCTGCTGCTCGGGCACTCCCTCGGCGGGCAGGCGGCCCTGCTGCACCTCGCCCTGCACGGCGCGGACGCGGTTGACGGGCTCGCCCTGCTCGCCGTCGGCGTGCCGTACTGGCGCAGCTACCCCGGCGCCCGGCGGTACGGGGTGCTGCCGTACACCCAGGGCATCGCGGCGACCGCGGCGGCACTGGGCGTCTGGCCGGGCTGGGGCTTCGGCGGGCGGCAGGCGCGCGGGGTGATCCGGGACTGGGCGTACACCGCCCGGACCGGGCGCTTCCCGGTGCTGGACGGGGTGGACGCCGAGGGGGCGGTGGGACGGATCGGCACGCCGGTGCTGGCGGTGAGCGTCGACGACGACCAGTACACCCCGCACGGCACCCTGGACCACCTCTGCGCCAAGCTGACCGCCGCGCCGGTCACCCGGGACCGCTACACGACCGCCGAGGCCGGCGCCCCGCTGGACCACTTCACCTGGGTGCGCGCCGGGCGGCCGCTGGCCGCCCGGGTGGCGGCCTTCGCGGCGGGCCTGCCCCGCCGCTGAGCGGCCGTCCCGGCCCGCCCCACCCCCGGCTTCCCGGCGTCACCCCTGGATTCCGGCGGCACCGCCGGGACGAACGGCGCGTGGGGGGACGTCCCGACCGCCGGTGAGATCGGGTGCGTAGCCGCGCGTCGGGCGGGTATGCCGCTGCGCCCGAATACGGTGGAGGGGGATCAGATGTCCGAACGGCACACCGCACTGCGCTCGATGCACGATCTGGGCCTGGCAGCCTGGTTCGGTGGCTCCCTGATGGGAGCGCTCGGCGTCAACGGGGCGGCGGCGCGGATCAGCGACTCGACTCAGCGACTCCCGATCGCCTCGGCGGGGTGGTCCCGCTGGACGCCGGTGAACGCGGCGGCGATCGGCGCCCACCTGGCCGGCGCGGTCGGCGAACTGGCCACGGAGAGCCCGCGGGTGTTCGGCCAACGGGGGGTGGGAAGGGTCAGCGCCGTGAAGACGGCGCTGACCATCGGCGCGCTCGCGGTGACCGGCTACAGCCGGTTGCTCGGCATGCGGTTGGAGAAGGCCGGCAACCCGCCGGTCCAGGGGACCACCGAGCCCAACTACCAGACCCCGTCCGACGTGGCCTCCTGCCAGCGGCAGATGAAGCTGCTCCAGTGGGCCGTTCCGGCGCTGACCGGGGCGCTGGTCGTGGTCACGTCGTACATGGGCGAGCAGCAGAAGCCCGGCCAGGTGTTCCGCGGGATGCTGGGACGCGCCGGCGGGATCATGAGCGCGCCGACGTCGATCGGGAAGCTCGCGGCGATGGGCACGGCCAACCGCCAGCGCCGGATGGCGATGGCCGGCTGAACGCCGGACCCGACCGGTGCGCCGGTGGCCGTCCGCGACGGCGGCGGCGTACCGGTCGGGGCGGGCGGGACAACGGCCGGTCGGGAAGACGAGCTGCGAGGTGGCCATGACGGCGAACAAGAGACCGAGGCGGGGCGCGGGGCGGGGGCCGGAGTCCGCCGCCCCCTGGGGCACCACGGACGGCTTCGACGCGGACCCGCCCTGGGGTACGGGCAAGCACGACCCGATGGACGAGGGCAGCGAGGAGACCGCCGTGCCGGAGGGCCGGCGGGGTGAGCGCCGCGCGGGCGCGCCGAGCGGACCGTCCGGGCCGGCGGGCCGGCACGGCTTCGGTCCGGTGGAGCCGACCCGCTACACGGACGCGGGGCCGGGCGCGCCGCCGGACCCCGCACCGTCCCGGCGCACCTTCCCCGACGACACGGCCGGCGGGGACCTGCCGGACAACGCGCTGGAGGAGGCCACCGGGATGCACCCGGAGGGGGTCACCCGGGACTGACGTGGGGGCGACGGGCCGTGCCCAGGACAGACGTCCCCGGCACGACCGCACCTCGGCCCGGCCACCGTCGGGTACGCGGACGGGACCGGCCACGGCGACCCCGTGGCCGGTCCCGCCGGCATCCGTCCCCGGACCGGCCCAGCGGTCCGTCAACCGACTCAGGAGCCGGTGCCGTCCTCCTCACCGGCCGGTGGCGGCGGCGGCTCGGCGACCGGCCGGCCCGTCTCGTCCACCAGCCCCGGCGCCATGCTGCCGCCGTGCGCCTCCTCCGCCTCGCGGACCCGGCGGGCCTCGGCGTCGTCCGGCACGCCCGGCTGTTGTTCCTGCGTCATCGCGGCACCTTTCTGTCGTTGCCGGCGCGGTACCCGTGCCCCGGGACGACAAACCGCCTCACACGCCGGCGCGCTCCGGCGCGGGGGTCACGCCGAGCAGCTCGGCCAGCCGGGCCGCGTCGCGCTGGGCCTGCCCCTCGCAGCAGTTGTTGAACAGCACGTGCAGCTCGCCGGCGCTCTCCGCCAGGTCGGTCAGCAGCTCCGCCCAGCGGCGCAGCTCCCCGTCGGGGTAGGCGTACCGGAACCGGTCCTCCTTGCTGCCGGCCTCCCAGTGGGCGCTGTGGCCGTGGAACCGGACCACCGCCGGCTCGGCCGTGGCGACCATGATCGGCGGCACCGAGGACGGGTGGCCCTGGGGCATGTCCACGCAGACCATGCCGAGGTCGTGGTCGCGCAGGAAGGTCACCGTCTCGGCGGCGGCCGCGTCCTCGAACCAGGAGGCGTGCCGCAGCTCCACCGCCACCGGCCAGGGCCGGCAGCGCCCGGCCAGCTCCACGATCCGCCGCCGGGCGGCCTCGCCCCGGGTCAGCCACGGCGGGAACTGCAACAGCACCGCGCCGAGCCGGTCGTCCGCCGCGAGCGGCTCCAGCGCCGTCCGGAACCGGCGCCACAGTTCCTCGTACGCCCGCTCGGGCAGCTCGCGGCGGCGGATCCGGGCCGGGCCACCGGTCGGCCGCAGGTCCTTCGGCAGCATCGACACCGGCGTCGGATGGCCGGTGAAGAGGCTGAACGCCTTGACGTCGAAGGTGAACCCGGGCGGGGTGGCCTCGACCCAGCCGGCGGTGGTCTCCGGAGCCGGGACCGCGTAGTACGAGGTGTCCACCTCGACCAGTCCGAAGTGGCGGGCGTAGAAGCCGAGCCGGTCGGCCGGGGTCTTCGCCGACCGTGGGTACCAGCCGGACCGCAGCAGCGTCTGGTCCGCCCAGGAGGACGTGCCGACCAAAATGTCACCCATGTAGTTCAGTGGACCGCGGGAGCGCCGGATCGGCAACCGCTGGCGTCGCGTGGCGGGCGCGGAAAGTGTCGGTGCCCCGACCTAGCCTGAGCCTCGACGACATCGACGGAAGGTGCAGCGATGACCACTTCGGAGCGGGTTCTCACCGGCGAGCGGGCCGACCTGACCCAGACCCTCGGCCGGCACCGGGGTTTCCTGCGGCAGACGGTGCGCGGGCTGACCGACGAGCATGCCGCGGCGCGCACCACGGTCAGTGAGCTCTGCCTCGGCGGGCTGATCAAGCACGTGGCGGTCACCGAGGATCGCTGGATGCGGTTCGCGGTCGGTGGCGCGGAGGCGATGTTGAGCGAGCCGCTGGACTGGGCGAACGGGTTCCGGATGGTCGAGGGCGAGACGCTCGCCGGGCTGCTCGACCACTACGCGCAGGTCGCCGCCCGCACCGACGAGCTGATCGCCACCCTCGACCTGGACGCCGCGCAGGCGCTGCCGGTGGCGCCCTGGTTCGAGCCGGGTGCAAGCTGGTCGGTGCGCCGAGTCCTGCTGCACCTCATCGCGGAGACCTCGCAGCACGCCGGGCACGCCGACATCCTCCGCGAGGCGATCGACGGCGCCAAGACGATGGGCTGACCCGCCCCGGGTCAGCGGGGTCGCTCGAGGTCGCAGACGTCGTCCCGGATCCCGCCGATCTCGCTGGACTGACCCTCAGCGCATCGGGCAGCGCAACCCCCTCATTGTCACGCACCGTAGGGGTGCTGGCGCCTCGCGGTTGACCTGACGGGTGTCGCCGCGTGATCAGCGCCACCCTCAGGGCGGACATGTGACGTCGGGGGGGTGCCCGGCGCTGAGGGACACGAGATGAACGCACATCGGATGGACCAGGAAACCGTCGAGCGGCTGCTCGTCGGTCCGGTCGTCGACGCGCACGACGGCCCGGAGCCGCTCGTCCGGCTGCTGACGGCGGTACGTGCCGCGCCGCACCCCGGTGAGCTGCGCGGGGAGAACGCCGCGATTCACGCGTTCCGCAGCGCCCGCACCGGGGCTCCGCTGCCGGCTCCGTCGCCCGCCCGCTCATTCTCCCTGGCCCGACTGGCCGGGCTGAAGGTCGCGCTCGCCGGCCTCGCCGTGGCCGCCACCGGGGGCGTCGCCTTCGCCGCCGCCACCGGCACGTTGCCCGGACCGCTGCACCGCGACGCGCCGCCCACCCCGCCGTCCGCCGTGCCGCAGTCCACCCCGCCCACCACCGCCGGGCCCGGCGGGTCCGCCACTCCGTCCAGCGGGAAGCCGGAACCGGGCCGGCCTACTCCGGCCGCGTCGATCCTCGGGCTGTGCCGCGCCTACCGCGCCTCGGCCGGGGACAACCCCGGCCGAGCCCTGGACAACCCGGCCTTCGCCGACCTTGTCACCAGGGCCGGTGGTCGGAACGAGGTGGCCGGCTACTGCGACCGCGTGGTCCGCGACACCGGCCCCTCCGCACCCCCCTCGGCCGTCCACCCGACGCCCACCGAACGGCCGACCGGCCGGCCCTCGCAGGCACCCTCCACCGCGGGCGGCAAGCCGGACGCCCCCGCCCGGACCGTCCCGTCCCGCCCGACCGGCTGATCGTCGCCGGCCAGCGGCTCCGCCAGCTGGTGAGCGGCGGGCTGGTAGCTTGCGCCGATGAGTCTGCGGCGTCGACGCGTGGCGGTGGCCTTCCGCCTGGCGATCGTCATCAGCGTGCTGGCCGGGATCCTGCTCACCGCGCTCGGTCCGGCCACGGTCACCGGCCTCCTGCCGTACTTCACCATCCAGAGCAACGTCGCGGTCGGACTCTTCGCCGGCCACGCGGGATGGCGGGCCTGGCGGGGACGGCCCGAGCCGCCGTCGGCGCTCAAGGGCGCGGTCACCCTCTACATCACCATCACCGGGGTGGTCTACCACCTGGTCCTGGCCAACCCGGCCAGCCCCTTCGCGATGCCCCAGCCGGACCGCGCGCTCGGCGAGGCGCTGGGCAACCAGTTCCTGCACACCGTCGTGCCGCTGCTCGCGATCGCCGACTGGGCGCTGTTCGACCAGCGCGGCCGGCTACGGCTGCGCTACGCCGCCTGGTGGCTGGCCTTCCCGCTGGCGTACCTGGGCTTCGCGCTGGTGCGCGGGCTCGTCGTGCACCGGTACCCGTACCCGTTCATCGACGCCGGACAGCTCGGCTACGCCGGGGTGTCGGTCAGCGCGGTCTTCTTCGCCTTCGCGTTCTGGCTGCTCGGCCTGCTCTTCGTCGGCGTCGACCGCGGACTGTCCCGGCGGGTCGCCGCCCGGCCGGCCGATGCCCCGGCGCCCGCCGTTCCCACGCCGGGCCCGGCCCCCGACGACGCCGCGACGGAGACACCCGCCGCCCAGCGGTGACCGCGCCGCGGCCACGGTCGAGGGTGGGCACGCGCGACGCGGTCGCGGTCAGCGCGAACGGGGAGGCCGCCCGTCCGCGCGGGCTGAGCGGTCCCGGCCGTACGCGTCGGCGTGGCCCCAGCGCCCGGGAACGTCCAGCAGCTCCAGCCGGCCGAAGCCCTGCGGCACGGCCGGGGTGACCAGCAGTTCGTCCCCGCAGGGCCGCAGCCCGAGGATGGTGCCCAGCAGCATCAGCAGCGCCCCGGAGGCCCAGGACTGCGGGCGGCCCGCCATCGGCAACTGGACGGGATACCCGGTGATCTCGCGTGGGTAGCCGGCGATCACCTCGGGCACCGGGCCGCCGAGCAGTTCCGCGACCGCGAAGACGCCGGCCGCGACCCGGGCCGCCTCGTCGTCGTGGTGGTAGCGGCGCAGGCCGGCGGCGATCAGCGAGTTGTCCGACGGCCAGACCGCCCCGACGTGCGCCCCCACCGGGTTGTACGGCAACTGCCCCTCGGCCAGCGTCCGCACGCCCCACCCGGTGAACATCTCCGGCCCGAGCAGGTGCTCCGCGACCTGCGCGGACCGCTCCTCCTCGACGATCCCGCTCCACAGCAGGTGGCCGATGTTGGAGGTGAGCGTCTCCACCGGGGTGCCGTCCGGCTCCAACGCCAGCGCGTAGTGCCCGCGCCGGGGCAGCCAGAAGTCCCGGTTGAACCGCTCCTTGAGCGCCGCCGCCTCCCGCTCCAGCCGGTGGGCGTACGCCGGGTCGGCCCAGAACTCCCGCGCCAGCCGGGCACCCCGCAGCTTCGCGTCGTACGCGTACCCCTGGAGTTCGCAGGTGGCCCGCGGGAGCGCGGGCTGGCGGCCGTCGCGGTGCACGATCGCGTCGGGCGAGTTCTTCCAGGTCTGGTTGACCAGCCCGTTGCGCGAGTTGCGCCGCTGGTAGCGCAGGTAGCCGTCGCCGGTCAGGTCCCCGTACGCGTCGATCCAGTCCAGCGCCATCCGGGCCGGGTGCTGCAGCTCCCGGACCAGCGCGGTGTCGCCGGACCAGCGCTCGTACTCGTCGAGCAGGACGACGAAGAGCGGCGTGGTGTCGGCGGCGCCGTAGTAGAGCGCGGTCGGCTCCTCGCCGAAGCCGGCGGACTCGCCGTAGCGCAGCTCCCCGAGGATCTTGCCGGGCTCCTCGTCGTGGTAGTCGTCGAGCCGCCCGCCCTGGAGCAGAGCCAGCAGCCGCAGGGTGGTCGGGGTCAGGTCGGGGGTGAACGGCAGCGCCTGCAGGCAGGTGATCATGGCGTCCCGGCCGTAGAACGCCATCGCCCAGGGCAGGCCGCCCACTGGCACCCGGCCGGGGTAGGACAGCGGCGGGTAGCGCAGCGCGGCCAGGTCGGTCAGCGCGCCCTCGTAGACGTCCGACAGGACGTCGCGCTCGGCCACCAGCCGCGGCGCCCGATCCAGCCAGTCCCGCAGGTCATGACGCATGTCATGGTGGACCCGCTGCCGGTGCGTCGCCAGGCTGGCCCGCACGTCCAGGCCGCCCGCGCCACGAATGATCATGTTGACGTGCAGGTCGGTGACCCACTGCCCGTTCGGGGGCACGGTGATCCGGTAGGTGATGCCACCCTGGTCGACGTGGCCCGGGGCGGTCGTGGAGACCGCCGCCTCCCGGCAGAACCGCTCCCGCTCGTACCGCAGCCGGAGCACCCCCTCGTCGGAGGAGGCGATCGCGGTCGTCCGGCGGTACCGGGGGTGGCGGATCTCCGAGGTGTCGGCGAAGTCGGCGTCGATGTCCATCCGGACGACGAGCTGGGCCGGGCGGGCGGAGTGGTTGAGCACCGCGATCCGCTCGTTGAAGCTGTCGTCGATGGAGCGGTGCCGGATGACCGAGACGTCCGCGTCGACGTAGTGGCTGGCCGTGCCGGGGACCAGGAAGAACTGGGTTTCGAAGTGGCTCAAGTCGTCCCGGGACAGGGCGTGCAGCCGCTGGCCGTCGACGGTGAGCACCCAGCGGGACAGGAACCGCGTGTCGAAGGAGAAGAGCCCGACCGGCGCCCGCGGGTCGACCTCCATGTCGCCCTGGGCGTCGCTGGCCGCGAAGGCGTTGCCGGCGATGACGTGGACCAGTTCCTGTCTCACCGGCGCAGGCTCTCTCGGGCGACGTCGCGGGGGTGCCGGGCGTCGGCCGGGCCCGGGAAGATCCGCCGCAGGGCCAGCAGCAGGGCCAGGTGGCCCTGCACGGTCAGCTCGTTGCGCAGCAGCGACTGCACCACCTCCGTCCGGCCGTCGACGAGCCGGTCGAAGACCTCCCGGTCGGCCCGCACCACCAGGTCGGCGTCGTCGGGCGACCGGGTCACGTCGACAGACTGGTCGTGCACGGTGAGGTACCAGTGCTCCGTGCTGCCCCCGTCGTGCAGGTCGAGCCGGATCGTGCCGGCGAGGGTCTCGGGCAGTTGCGGGCGGCGGCGCGACGTCAGCCGCTCCAGGAACTCCGTCCCCGACGTCGCCATGGCACCCCTCCCCCGTCCGGTCCGCAGCCTGGTGAGCACGATGGCAGCCGTCGGGGTGAGGCCGCCTCACCCGCACCGGGTGAAGCGGCCCGGTCCCTCCCCTCGGAAGCCGAAAGGCTCACGGGTGCCCCCCGGATCCGGGGTAGCAGGAGCGGAGGGAGGCGACGATGGGTGAGCTCGACGACCCCCGGGTGGGTCGGGTGCTCGCGGCGCTGCTGGCCATGCAGCGGCAGTCGTGGGAGCAGGGGGTGACCGGCCACGCGTTGCTCGACCTCGGGCTCGAGCAGCAGGCGGTGCTGCTCGCCGACGCGGCGGTGACCCGTCAGCACCCGGACGGCCGGCTCGGCGACGTCTCCGGGGAGGACGGCGCGGTCAACGGCGCGGCCTGCGGGGAGGCGCTGTGGCGCGCCGTCCGGGCGCACCCCGACGAGCGGTGGTCGGCGGCGCTGGGCCGGCAGCTCGACTGGCTGCTGACCCGGGCGCCCCGGGCCGGCGACGGCACCCTGCTCCATCTGCTCGGCAACCGGCAGGTCTGGGCGGACACGGTGTACATGGTGGTGCCGCTGCTCGCCCTGTGCGGGCATCCCGGACCGGCGGCGGCCCAGGTCGACGGTCACCGTCGCCGACTGTACGACGAGCGCAGCGGGCTCTACGCGGCGCGCTGGGACTCCGACCGGGCGCGGCTGGACCGCCCGCAGCACTGGGGCACCGGCAACGGCTGGGTGGTCGCCGGCATCGCCCGCGCGCTGCGGCTGCGGCTCGACTGGCCGACCGGGCAGCGCGAGGAACTGGCCGGACACGCCCGGACGGTGCTCGACGCCTGCCTGACCCACCGCCGGCCGGACGGGCTCTTCCACGACGTGCTCGACGACCCCGGCAGCTTCGTGGAGGCCAACGTCGCGCAGATGCTCGCGTACGCGGCGCTGACCGGGGTCGCCGACGGCTGGCTGCCGGCCGCGTACCGGGACGTCGGGCGGGACCTGTTGGCCGCCGCGACCCGGCAGGTCGACCGGCACGGTCTGGTCCGGCCGGTCAGTGGCGCGCCGGACTTCACCCGCCCCGGCACCTCCCCGGAGGCGCAGGCGTTCCACCTGCTCGCGTACGCCGCCCTGCGCCGGGCCGGGTGACGGCGGCTCACCCGGCGCGGAGCAGGCCCCGGACGTAGCCGGCCTGGCCGGCGTGCTGGAGGCCGTCGTCGGCCACGCTGACCAGCCGCACCCCGAGGGTCACCGGCGGGTCCCACGCCTCGTCCACCACCCGGTCCAGGTCCGCCGGCCGCAGCCCGGCCAGGAACGTCCGGGTACGCCCGGCGACCGCGTCGTAGTAGTCGACCAGGGCGCGGGCGCTGTCCGGGCGTACCGACGCGACCCGCTGCGGGGTGTGGCCGTAGCCGGTGTCGTCGGGGTCGGGGTCCAGGCCGAACCGGGCGGCCCAGTCACCGGAGGTCCAGACCTGTTCCGCGCCGAGCAGGTCGGCGACATGGTGGTCCTGGATCCGGGTCAGGTGCCAGACCAGCCAGCCGACCGGGTTGCCGCCGGGCGTCGGCGATCGGCGCAGCTCCGCCGGGCTCAGCCCGTCCACCGCCGCGCGCACCAGGTCGGGCAGCCGGTCGTAGATCTCGGTCAGCAGGTCGTTCACGTCCACCGGAGCACTCCTTCGCGGGCCGCCGTCTCCCGTCGGGTACCGCCCGGCCGGGGCCGGTAAACCCGGCATCTAGGGTGATCACGTGGTCGCGGCGCTGGAGCTGTATCTGGACACCGACGCCACCCGCCGCATCCGGGTCCTCTGGGACGCGCTGGAGGCCGAGGGCGTACAGAGCATGCGCTCGCTGCTGGAACAGCGGCACCGGCCGCACGTGTCCCTCGCCGTGGCGCCCCGCCTCGACCCGGAGCGGGTGGCCGACGCCCTGCGCGGGACGGTGGTCGCCGCGCCGCTGCGGCTCAGTTTCGACCACGCCGGCCAGTTCGTCGGCCGGGTGCTCTGGCTCGGCGTCACCCCCACCGTCGAGCTGCTGACCCAGCACGCCCTGGTGCACGAGCGGCTGACCCGGGCCGGGATCACCCTGTCCGAGCAGTACCGCCCGGGGCGCTGGGTGCCACACTGCACCCTGTCCATGCGGGTGCCGAACGTGCTGATGGCCGCCGCCGTCCGACGGTGCCTGGAGATGCTGCCCCTGGAGGCGAAGGTGGTCGCCGCCGCCGTCGCCGACCACGCCCGCAACATCTCCCACCCCCTCCCCTGACCACCGCCCCGCCCAGCGAGTTGATCAAGAAGTTTGCGTCAGGATTCCGCCTGGAAAAGACCAAAACCTCTTGATCACGAGGGAGAGCGGCCGGACGAGGGGCGGGGCGGTCAGGAGGGTGGGTGAAAGTGGATCTGGAAGGTGGGGTGGTCGGGTTGGGGGCACGGGTCGCCCCGGTGGCCCAGGCGCTCGTAGAAGGGGGCGGCCCGCTCGTGGTGCGCCTGCCATTCCAGGTGACGCACCCGGGTGGCGGCCCACTCGCGCACCGCCGCCAGCAGCGACCGACCCACCCCGCCCCGCCGCAACTCCGGGCGGACGTACAGGTCGTGCAGCCGGGCCGTCCGGTGCTCGTCGCCGCCGCGCAGGTGCGGGCCGTGGTCCTGGGCGGCGGCGTAGCCGAGCAGGTCACCGCCGGCCTCCGCGCCGAGGATCACCCAGCGCGGGTCGGCGAGCAGGTACAGGTACCGGGCCCGGTGCGCCTCGGGCGGCTCGTCGGTGACCCCCATGTCGCGCAGCATCGGCCACAGCGCCGGCCAGTCCGCCGAGCCGAGCGGCCGTACGGTGACCGGCGCACCCGGTCGCACCCCGCCAGTCCCGCGTTCGTCCACCGTGGAGGCCGGCGGCCGTTCCCACTGCTCACCGTGCACTGTCTCCCCCGTTCCGTCGTAGCGGTGGCCGACCGGCAGCACAACACATCGGCACGACAACGCGATGACCCACTGCCCCCGGCGCGCAGGTCCTTTCCTCATCGTGCCGGCGGTCGTATGGTCGGATCGTGGCCACCTGGGACGATGTACGTCGGCTCGCGCTCGCCCTGCCGGAGACGACGGAGCGGCCGTCGTACGACGGCGCGCCGGCCTGGCGGGTACGCGACAAGCCGTTCGTGTGGGAGCGGCCGTTGCGCCGGGCGGACCGGGAAGCCCTGGGCGACGCCGCTCCCGACGGTCCGATCCTCGGCGCGCAGCTGCCCGACCTGGGTGCCAAGGAGGCGTTGCTCGCCGACGACCCGGCGATCTACTTCACCACCCCGCACTTCGACGGCTACCCGGCGGTGCTGGTCCGGTTGGACCGGATCACCGTGCCGGAGCTGACCGAGCTGGTCCTGGACGCCTGGTACGCCCGCGCGCCGAAACGCCTGGCCGCGGCCCACCGCGCCGGCGAGGCGTAGCCACACCGGGGGAAGCTCAGCGGCGCCAGTCGCGGAAGACGAACCGGTGCACCGCCTTGAGCCCGATCCCGACGGCCAGGGCCCGGGCCCACCGGCACCGACCGCGCACCTCGACCCGGGTGCTGCGGGTGAGCCGGGTCGCCCGGCCGCCGGCCGCCGGCGTCAGCTCGAAGGTGTCGCTCAACGCGCTGACGCACGAGCCGACCGGCAGGTCGGTGCGCTCCATGTGGAACGCCAGCCGGGCCGGCGGCGACCACTCGGTGATCCGCTGGTACACGACACCCCGATCGGAGACGCACTGCCGGGGCGCGCCCACCGCACCGGGCCCCGCCGGCAGGAAGCACTCGACCGGGGTGGGCGCGCCGAGCCGGAACACCAGGCAGCGGGGCGTCGAGGTGATCCGCGAGTCGCAGAGCAGCGGCCAGACCGCCTCCGGCGGCCGGCGTACCAGGGTGGTGGTTCGCACCAGCATCAGCGCCCACCCCCGTCGGTGAGCGGGGCGGGCGCGGCGCCACCTGTCGTATCCATGCCGGTGACGCTACGAACCCGCCGCCGGCGGGGCCTCCCCCGGCGGAGGGAACGCCCTCCCCCAGGCGGTGTCACCGCGGTCGTTCGGTACTCATGGTTGTTCCACTCGTCAGTCGCCGGCGTGGCGCGTTGCGGGCGCCGTCGTGGTCGGCGCACGGCGCAGTAGGGGTTCTGAGCCTTTCGAGCTGATGTCGTAGACGACTCAGCCGTGGATGGCGGGCGCCATCCCGCAAGATGGTGCTCATCCGCCTGGTGGTGGCCCGCTGCGGCCGAGCGACACCACTACTTCCAGCTTGGAGCGATCTCCGCCCGTCGCGGCATCCACCCCGACAGGGCTGATTCGTTTACGTCATCAGCTCTACAGGGCCGCATGACACCACCCCACTCCCCGCAGCGACTGCGCGGTCTCGCGTACCCGATGGGGACCTTCCGCCACCGCGAGCCGTTCCAATGGGCGCGGCTGGCGCCGGCCGGGGCAAGGGTCCGGACCGGGCCCGGGTTAGGGGCCGGTCGCGCCCTTCTAGGGGTACGCCCGGTCTGTTCCACCCGCGACGGAGGCGGCTTGACTGACCCTGCGCACCCGTCGGGTTCCACGGGGCACCTGTTCAGCGGCAGTGCGACAGCGCGCTGCCCGATGGTCCCGCCCGACGCGGACAACGCTGACATCCGTCCCGCGGAGGGGGTTCGATCTCGTGGAATTCACTGTGGCAGCCGACCAATGGGTCCGGCTGGAGCAACTGGAGGCGGCGGCCACGCACTCGGTGCCGGTCGGCCTCGACGACAAGGTCTGGCAGCGCGTCCAGACCTCCCGGGAGACGCTGCAGCGTTTCGTCGACGAGGGCCGGGTCATCTACGGCGTCAACACCAGCATGGGCGGCTTCGTCGACTGGCTGGTGCCGGTCACCATGGCCCAGCAGCTCCAGGAGAACCTGATCAACGCGGTGGCCACCAACGTCGGGCCGCACCTGGACGACCGGACGGTCCGGGCGATCATGCTCTCCCGGATCGTGTCGCTGGCCCGGGGCAACTCGGCGATCTCGCCGGCGAACCTGGAGAAGCTGATCGCCGTGTACAACGCCGGGATCATCCCGTGCGTACCGGAGAAGGGGTCGCTGGGCACCAGCGGGGACCTCGGCCCGCTCGCCGCGATCGCGCTGGCCTGCGTCGGCCAGTGGCGGGCCCGCTACCGGGGCGAGACCATGCCCGCCGCGGAGGCGCTGCGGCTGGCCGGTATCGAGCCGATGACGCTCAGCTTCAAGGAGGGGCTGGCGCTGATCAACGGCACCTCCGGCATGGTCGGCCTGGGCGGCCTGGTCTTCGCCCAGGCCAGCCGGCTGCTGGAGACGTACCTGACGGTCTCGGCGCTGTCCGTGGAGGGGCTGCGTGGGATGACCAAGCCGTTCGACCCGCGGGTGCACGAACTGAAGCCGCACAAGGGTCAGCGCGAGATCGCCGCCCGGCTCTGGCGCACCCTGCAGGAGTCCACCCTGGCGGTCAACGAGCAGGAGACCGAGGCGGCGCTCGCCGCCGAGATGGGCTCCTCGGCCAAGGCCGGCTCGCAGCCCATCGAGGACGCGTACTCGATCCGGTGCACGCCGCAGATCCTCGGTCCGGTGCTGGACAGCTTCCTGCGGATCGGCGAGACGCTGGAGGCCGAACTCAACTCGTCCAACGACAACCCGCTGGTGGTGCCGGACGAGAACGACGTGTTCCACAACGGGCACTTCCACGGCCAGTACGTGGCGATGGCGATGGACCACCTGGTCATCTCGCTGACCACCCTGACCAACCTGGCCAACCGGCGGATCGACCGGTTCCTCGACAAGAGCAACAGCAACGGGCTGCCGGCCTTCCTGTGCCGGGAGAACCCGGGCCTGCGGCTCGGCCTGATGGGCGGGCAGTTCATGACCGCCTCGCTGACCGCCGAGACGCGGGCCCTGGCGGTGCCGATGTCCGTGCAGTCGCTGACCAGCACCGGCGACTTCCAGGACATCGTCTCGTTCGGCTTCGTGGCCGCCCGGCGGGCCCGGGAGGTGCTCGCCAACGCCACCTACGTGGTCGCCTTCGAGCTGCTCTGCGCCGCCCAGGCGGTCGACATCCGGGGCAACGAGGGGCTCTCCCCGGTCACCCGCGAGCTCTACGAGCGGACCCGCGAGCTGGTCCCCTACCTCGATCGGGACGTCACCATCACCGACTACGTCGAGGCGATCGCCACCCAGATCCTGGCCGCGCCGCCGGCGTACCGGTCGGAGGTCCTGCTGTGACCGGCCCGGCGCCCGACGGCGCCGGGGCGCAGCCCGGCGGTGGGGCCACCGCCGTGGTCTTCCCCGGCATCAGCCCCAGCTCGTTCGCGCAGGTCGGACGCTTCCTGCTGATCAACCCGGAGGCACGCCGGCTGACCGCGCAGGCCGACGAGGCCCTGGGCTGGTCGCTGGTGGACCGTTACCGGCAGGCCGAGGGGGGCTACTCGGAGAGCGAGCGGGTGGCGTTCCTGGTGGTCTGCGTGGCGCTGGCGTACTGGGCGGAGGACGCGCTGGACGTCCGGCCCGACATCGTCGTCGGGCCGAGCTTCGGCGGCACGCCGGCCGCCGTCTACGCCGGGGCGCTCACGTTCCCCGACGCGGTACGGCTCACCGTCGGCTGGAACCGGCACCTGGACGAGTACTTCGCCCACGCCCACAGCGACGTGGTCACCCAGTCCTTCGCCCGGACACCCCGCGCCCGGCTGGCGGAGATCCTCGGCGAGTTGGACGAGGCCGGCGAGTGGTACGAGACGGCCTGCCACGTCGACGACGACTTCTGGATGCTCTCGGTGCGCCGGCACCGCCTGGACTGGCTCCAGGCGGCCGTGCGGGCGCGCGGCGGCCTGCCGCTGTACACGATGAGCCCGCCGATGCACTCGGCCGCCTTCGCCGCGTTGCGGGCGACGATGGAGCGGGAGCTGGTGGCCGGGCTGCCGTTCACCGACCCGCGGCTGCCGATGGTCTCCGACCACGACGGCGCGGTGCTGACCCGGGGCGAGCAGGTGCGTCGGCTGCTGCTGGACGGGATCGTCCGGCAGGTCCGCTGGCCCGGGGCGCTGGAGACACTGCGCGCCCACGGGGTGTCCCGGCTCTGCGTATCCGGTCCGGACGGGCTCTGGGGCCGGGTGGACGCGGCGCGGCGACCGTTCGACGTGCTGACCCTGACCCCGGCGCTCGCGCTACGGCCCCGGCCGCGGCAGCGGACCCTGGTGGGATGATCCGGCGGCCTACCGGGCCGCGCGGGCCAGTTCGGCCAGCGCGGTCCGGTTCGCCTTTCCGTTGGCGGTCAGCGGCAGCTCGGTGAGGAAGTGGAACCGCGCCGGGACCATGTACGCCGGCATGGTCCGCCGGCACCGCTCCACCAGCTCGGCCGCGCCGACGGTGGCGCCCTGCCGGGGCACCACGAAGGCGTGCAGGCTCGGCTCGCCGTCCGCCGCCGGGGCCGCCACCGCCACCGCCGCGCCGACCGTCGGATGGTCCAGCAGCCGGCGTTCCACCTCGCCCAGCTCGATCCGGTTGCCCCGGATCTTCACCATCGAGTCGGTCCGGCCGCAGAAGTACAGCTCCCCGTCCGCCCCCCGGTATGCCAGGTCGCCGGAGCGGTAGACGAGCTGCCCGGAGCGGGGCTCCAGGGGGTCGGGCACCAGCACCTGCCGGGTGGCCGCCGGGTCGTCCCAGTAGCCGCTGAACAGCGACGGGCAGCGGACGTGGATCTCGCCGACCGCGCCGGGCGCGTCGACCACGCTGCCGTCGGAGTCGACCAGCAGCAGCTCGGCCCCCGGGTAGCCGTCGCCGATGGAGAGCCGCTCGGCGCCTGCGGGCAGCGGGTCGGGCACCTCGGCGAAGGAGCAGGCCACCGTCTCGGTGGCGCCGAACGCGTTGACCACCCGCAGTCCCGGGTGCAGTTCGCGCAGCCGGCGCAGCTCCGCGAGGGGGAAGTTCTCGCCGGCGAAGAGGATTCCGCGCAGCCGGTCCAGGGCGGCCAGGCCGTCGGGCTCGTGGCGCAGCAACGGCCGCCACAGCGAGGGCACGCCGTGCACGACCGTCGCGCCGGCGTCGCGGAGGAAGCCGAGCAGCCGGCGCGGGAAGCTCAGGAACTCGCGGGGCACCGGCGCGAGGGTCGCCCCGCTGCCGAGGGTGACCCCGAGGTCGAAGAGGGAGACGTCGAAGGCCAGCGGCGACGTGCTGGCCACCACGTCGTCGGCGGCCACCACCGGAAAGCGCTGGGCGCCCCGGTAGAAGGCCAGCGCGGCGTGGTGGCTGAGCACCACACCCTTGGGCTGCCCGGTGGTCCCGGAGGTGAAGATCAGATACGCCGGGTCGGTGCCGACCACCGTGCGGCGGCGGCGCTGCCGGGGCTTGCCGGCGGGGGCGACCAGCCCGTCCGGGCCGAACTCGGCGACGGCGGTGGTCGACGGCAGGTCCCGGGCCGGGCGGCCGGCGGGCCGGAGGTGCAGCACCGGGTCGGTCGCCTCGACGATGGCGCGTACCCGCAGGTCCGGGGTGTCCGGGTCGACCGGCACGAACGCCGCGCCGAGCCGGGAGCAGGCGAGCAGCAGCGCGATGGCGGCGGCGGAGGTCTGCGACTCGATGACGACGCGGTCGCCGGTGCCGACGCCCGCCTCGGCCAGCGCGGAGGCCCGCGCGTCGACCGCGCGGGCCAGCTCGCCGTACGTGACCGTCACCAGCGCGCCGCCGGCCCGCTCGATCACCGCCGGCTTGTCCGGGGTGCGGGCGGCGGGGCCGAGTACGAACTGGTCCAGGGTGTCGGCGGGGAACCGCCCGACCGCGTCGGTCATCGGATGTCCGTCCTTCGTCACACCTGCGCGACGGTCTTGAGGTAGTCGCCCACCGTCTGGCGGAACCGCTCCGGCTCCTCCAGGTGCGGCACGTGGCTGGAGTCGTCGAACAGCTCCCAGCGCGCGTCCGGGATGAGGTCGACGAAGGGCCGGACGGTGGCCGGGGTGGCCTCGTCGTGGCGGCCCGAGATGACCAGGGTCGGCACCGCGATGTCGGCGAGACAGTCGGTGACGCCCCAGTCCTTCAGCGACCCGATGACGTGGAACTCGCTCGGTCCGTTCATTGCGAGGTACACGGTCGGGTCGTTGTAGAGCTCGTAGAAGGAGGCCTGGTAGTCGCGGGGCCACGGGTCGAGCCGGCACAGGTGCCGGTCGTAGAAGACCTTGGTGGCCGCGTGGTACTCGTCGCTGTCGGTGGTACCCGCCGCCTCGTGCCGGCGCAGCGTGTCGTCGACCCCGGCCGGCAGCGCGGCGCGCAGCTCCGCCATCGCCGCCAGCCACAACGGGTACGACGCCGGCGCGTCGGCGATGATCAGGCCCTTCAGGCCGGCCGGCGCCGCCGCCGCGTGCTTCGCCACCAGCAGGCCGCCCCAGGAGTGTCCGAACAGGGCGTAGTTGTCGGCGATCCCGAGGTGGCGCAGGAGGTTGTCCAGCTCGTCGAGGAAGAGCTGGACGGTCCAGAACTCGGCCGGCCGGCCCGGCAGGTGGGTGGAACCCCCGTTGCCCAGCTGGTCGTAGTGGACGACGGGGGTGCCGCCGTCGGCGAACACCGAGAGGCTGGTCAGGTAGTCGTGGGTGCTGCCGGGGCCGCCGTGCACGACCACCAGCGCGGTCCGTTGCGGCGACAGCTCCCCCGTGACCCGGTACCAGGTCCGGAATTCGCCGAACGGCGCCGTCCCCTTGGTCGTCGGTGCGATCACTAGACGCGGCGGCCGGTGACCGGGAAGGTACCGAACATGCCCGGCTTGGCCTTGCCGGTCATGGTGTCGCCGTTGACGGTGACGGTGACCTTCATGGTCAGCGGGACCGGCTTGCGGCACTTGATCTTCCACGAGGCGACGTCGCCGACCCTCTCGCCGTCGATGATGTCGGGGTCGATGACCTGGCCGTTGGCCCGGGCCTTGCCGATCAGCTTCTCGCCCTCCTCGGTCAGTTCGACCCAGAGGCTCTGCTTGCCGAGCGGGCTCTCGATGTCCAGCTGCCAGCTGCCGTCGGTGCTCATCCGTTGCTCCCTATCGTGCGTCGATCGCTTCCCGTGGCAGACACTATGGATCCCGGCGGGCGGTCCATACCCCTATCAGCCCCTAGGGGCGAGCGTCCCGAGCCACTCCTCGACGACCGCCGCGGCGACCGCCGCCCGGTCCTCGATCATGGTGAAGTGGGTGGCCGCGACGGTGCGATACTCGTGCGTCGGCTCCCAGGGGCGGGCCTGCCAGGAGCCGTCGTCGGCCGCGTCGGGCCGGAACGGCTCGGCCGCGCCGACGAAGAGCACCGGCGCCTCGACCAGGTCCAGCCGGAACCGGGGCACCAGGTCGAAGTAGCGGTTCATCCCCGACAGGGCGGCGCTGTTGAGCATCCCGAAACGGGCGTCGGCCTGGACCAGCCCGACGGTGAGCTGCTCCATCAGCCGGGACTGGTCCCGGTCGTCGGTGTCGACCCGGTAGGTGTCCATCAGCACCACGCCGGCGGGGCGCACCCCCAGGCTCCGTTCCAGGTGCCCGGCGGTGGCGTAGGCGAGCGTCCCGCCCGAGGAGTAGCCGATGAGGACGAACGGGCGCCCGGCGGCGGCCCGGACGACGCTCTCGGCCAGCACGTCGACCACCGCGTCCACCGAGTCGGGCAGCCGCTCCCCCGCGACGAAGCCCGGGTTGGTCAGCGACACCATCGGACGCCGGCCCCGGAACGCGGCGGCCAGCCGGGCGTGCTGGTGCGGGCCGCCGGTGGCCATCGGGGTGCTGATCCCGATGAGCACGGGTGACCCCGGGCCGTCGGCCATGGTGACGCCCGGTGGCACCGCCCCGAAGTCGGCGGCGCAGGTGAACCGGGCTCGCAGGTCGGCCACCGCCCGCAGCAGGTTGAAGCCCTTGAGCACCTCGTTGCCCAGCACCGCCGCCCGGAACAGCCCGGCCAGGGTGTCCGGCTCACCGGCCGGCTCCGGGGCGGGCGCGCCGCCGGCGGCCGGGGCCAGCTCGGCACGCAGGTGCCGGGCCAGCGCGGCGGGGTTCTTGTTGTCGAACACCGCCATCGGGGCCAACCGCAGCCCGGTCGCCGCGTTGAGCCGGTTGCGCAGCTCCACCGCGGCGAGCGAGTCGAAGCCCAGTTCGAGGAAGTCCCGCTCCGGGTCGACCGCCTCGGGGCCTTCGTGGCCGAGCACGGCGGCGGCGTGGCCGCGTACCAGCTCGGTGACCTGGCGCTCCTGTTCGGCCGGGGACTGGCCGGCGAGCCGGCGGGCGAACCACTCCGGGTCGACGGCGGCCGCGGCGCTGCGCCGGCGTACCCGGGGCAGCAGGCCACGCAGCAGCGCAGGCGGCTCGTCGGCGCGGGCGCGCAGCGCCGCCACGTCGACCTTCACCGGCACCAGCGTCGCGCGGGGACTGCGCAGCGCGGTGTCGAGCGCGGCCAGCCCTTCCGGCACGGTCAGCGCGGGCAGGCCCTGCCGGGCCATCCGTTGCAGGTCCGCCTCGGTGAGCCAGGCACCCAGGCCGACGTCGGTGCCCCAGAGCCCGTAGGCGACCGAGGTGGCGGGCAGGCCGGCCGCCACCCGGTGCTGCGCGAGCGCGTCGAGGAAGACGTTCGCCGTGGCGTACCCGCCCTGCCCGGCGGCGAGCACCAACCCGCCGGCCGAGGAGAAGAGCACGAACGCGGCCAGGCCGGCGTCGCGGGTCAGCTCGTGCAGGTGCCAGGCGGCGTCCACCTTCGGGCGCAGCACCCCGTCGATCCGCTCCGGGGTCAGCGACCCCACCACCCCGTCGTCCACCACCGCCGCCGCGTGCACCACGGCGGTCAGCGGACGCCGGTCAGGCACGCCGGCGAGCAGCGCGGCGAGCTGGTCGCGGTCGCCCACGTCGCAGGCCACCACGTCGGCGGTGGCGCCGAGCGCGGCGAGGTCGGCGCGGAGCTCGTCCACCCCGGGCGCCGCCGGCCCGCGCCGGCTGGTCAGCAGCAGGTGCCTGATCCCGTACGCCCCGGCGAGGTGCCGGGCCACCAGGGCGCCCAGCCCGCCGGTGCCACCGGTGATCAGCACGGTGCCGTCGGGGTCCAGCCCGGCCGGGGTGTCGGCCGGGGCGTACGGCTCGCGGACCAGGCGGGGCACCAGGACACGGCCGGAGCGGATCATCAGTTCCGGCTCGTCGGTGGCCAGGGCGGGCCCGAGGGCGTCCCGGGAGGCGGCGGCCCGGTCGGTGTCGAGCAGCACGAAGCGGCCGGGGTTCTCCGCCTGGGCGGCCCGGAGCAGGCCCCAGACCGGCGCCTGGGCCAGCGCCACGTCGGCCCCGTCGGCGCCGACCGCGCCCTCGGTGAGCAGGACCAGCCGGGCGGCGGTGAAGCGGGGTTCGGCGAGCCAGCACTGGACGAGGTCCAGGACCTGGTACACGCAGCCGCGGACACCGGCCAGGACGTCGACGCCGGTGTTCGGCTCGGCATTTTCGGCGGTGCCAGGTGTGGTCTCCGGGCGGGGAACCCGGAAGAGCACCACGCCGGGCGCCGGAAGGCCGGCGTCCACGGCGGCGGCGAGCGCGGCGAGGTCCGGGTAGCCGGGAAGGCTGCCGTCCCCACCGGACGCGACGAGATCCAGGTCGTTCGCCAGGCCGCCGTCCCCGTCGTGCAGGGCGAGATCCAGGTCGTTCGGCGGGCCGCCGTCCCCGTCGTGCAGGGCGAGATCCCGGTCGTTCGCCGGGCCGCTGTTCCGGCCGAGCGCCGGCAGATCCCGGTCGTTCGCCGGGCCGCCGTTGATGCCCAGCGCGGCGAAATCCCCGTCGTTCGCCAGGCCGACGGCCGGGCCGAGAGCGTCAAGGTCTGGGGCGGTCGCCGGAACGGCGTCGATGCCGGAAGCGGAAGGGGCCGGGGCGTTCGCCGGACCGGGGTCGGCTCCGGGCGTGGCGCGGTGCGGGCCCGGCTGGCCGATAACGGCCCATCCGGTGCCGGTGGTGGCGGTCGGCAGCTCGGCGGCGGGGGTCCAGGCGAGCCGGTACAGGCCGTCCTGCCGGCCCGGCGCGGCGGTCCGGAGCTGCGCCGCGTCGACCTCCCGCAGGGCGAGGGAGCCGACGGCGGCGACCGGCGCGCCGGAGAGGTCGGCCAGGTCGAGCGAGACCTCGCGTGGCCCGGTCGGGCGGATCGCGACCCGCAGCCCCCGGGCGCCGGTGGCGTGCGGGGTGACGGTGTTCCAGGAGAACGGCAGCATGGTGCCGCCCTGGTCGTCGGCGTCGCCGTCGGCGAGCCCGAGCACGTGCAGCGCGGCGTCGAGCAGGGCCGGGTGCAGCACGAACTGCTCGGCCTCGGCGTGCGCGGCGTCCGGCAGGCTGATCTCGGCGTACAGCTCGTCGCCGCGCTGCCAGGCGGCCCGCAGCCCCTGGAAGGTGGGCCCGTAGCCGTAGCCGCGCTCGGCCATCCGCTCGTACGCGTCGCCGGTCGGCAGCGGGGTCGCGCCCGGCGGTGGCCAGGCGGTCAGGTCCACGGCGGGCGCCGTGCCGCCGGCGCCGATCCGGCCGTCGGCGTGCCGGGTCCACGGGTCCGCCTCGCCAGCGCGGGAGTGGACGGTGACGGAACGGGAGCCGCCCTCGTCGGGTGGGCCGACGGCGACCTGAAGGGTGACCGCCGTGTTCTCGGGCAGTATCAGCGGGGCGTGCAGGATCAGCTCCTCGACCACCGGCGCGTCGGTCCGCTCGCCGGCGGCGACCGCCAGCTCGACGAAGCCGGTGCCGGGGAAGAGGACGGTGTCGCCGACCGTGTGGTCGGCGAGCCAGGGCTGGGTGTCGACGGAGAGCCGGCCGGTGAAGAGCACGCCGTCGGTGTCGGCGAGGGTGACCGACGCGCCGAGCAGCGGATGCTCGGTCGCGGCGAGACCGGCCTGGGTGGCCCCCTCGCCACCGGGCCGTTCCGGACGCCAGTAGCGCTGCCGCTGGAAGGGGTAGGTGGGCAGCTCGACGCGGGTGCCGGTGAGCAGTGCGGTCCAGTCGACGGGGGTGCCGGTGACGTGCAGCCTGGCCAGGGCGGTCAGGGCCTGCCGCTGTTCGTCGTGACCCCGCCGCAGGGACGGCACGACGGTGACGTCGTCGGTGAGGGTGCCCTCGATCATCGGGGTGAGGGCGGCGTCGGGACCGAGTTCCAGGAAGGTGGTCGCTCCTGCCTGGTGCAGGGTGGTGATGCCGTCGGCGAAACGGACCGCCTCGCGGACGTGGCGGACCCAGTAGTCGGGGTCGGTCAGCTCGGAGGTGGCCAGGGCGCCGGTCAGGTTCGACACGACCGGGAGTTGCGGCTCGGCGTAGGTCAGCTCTGCGGCGACGGCGCGGAACTCGTCGAGCATCGGGGCCATCAACCCACTGTGGAAGGCGTGACTCACCCGCAGGCGGGTCGTCTTGCGACCTTGCTTGGTGAACTGCTCGGCGACCGTGAGCACGGCGGCCTCGGGGCCGGAGATGACCACCGACCGGGGGCCGTTGACGGCCGCGATGTCCACACCACCAGCGGCCACGTGACCGCCACCATTGCCGGTGCCCGCACCGTTGCCGTTGCCGATGCCGGTCCCGGCTGAGTCGTTTACGTCATCAGGTCGATAGGACGCGACAGAGGCATCCTGTCCCGCCAGCGCCGCCCGCACCTCCCCCTCCGACGCCCGCACCGCCACCATCGCCCCACCAGACGGCAACGCCTGCATCAACCGACCCCGCGCCGCCACCAACCGAGCCGCATCCGCCAACGACAACACCCCGGCCACATGCGCCGCAGCCAACTCACCGATCGAATGCCCGGCCACGAAATCAGCCCGCACACCCCACGACTCCACCAGGCGGAACAGCGCCACCTCGACCGCGAACAGACCGGCCTGCGCATAGCCCGTCTGGCGGATCAGCTCCTCATCGTCACCCCAGACGACATCACGCAACGGCTGGTCCAGGTGCGCGTCCAGCTCGGCCACCACCGCATCGAAAGCAGCGGCGAAGACCGGGAACACGGCGTGCAGCGAGCGGCCCATACCCAGGCGCTGCGCGCCCTGACCGGTGAACAGCACCGCCAGCCGACCGGCCCGGGCCGTCCCCGACAGGACGGTCGTCGCCGTCCCGGTGTCGGCGAGGGTGGCCAGCCCGGCGAGGAGTTCGTCGCGGTCGGCGCCCAGCACGGCGGCCCGCTGTTCCAGGGCCGCGCGGCCGGTCGCCAGCGAATACGCCACGTCCGGCAGCCGCAGCTCCGGCCGGCCCGACAGGTGCCGGTGCAGCCGGGCGGCCTGGGCCCGCAGCGCCGCCTCGGAGCGGGCGGAGAGCAGCCAGGGCAGCGGTCCCTGCGTCCCGGCAGCCGGCTCCCCGGCGGCGGTCGCGGGCGGTGGGGCCTGTTCGAGGATGACGTGGGCGTTGGTGCCGGAGAGCCCGAACGAGGAGATGCCGGCCCGGCGCCGATGCCCGTTCGCCGACCACTCGCGGGGCCGGGTCAGCAGTTCCACCGCCCCGGCCGACCAGTCGACCTGCGGCGAGCGCTCCTCGGCGTGCAGCGTCGGCGGCAGCAGGCCGTGCCGCATCGCCTGCACCATCTTGATCACGCCGGCCACACCGGCGGCGGCCTGGGTGTGCCCCAGGTTCGACTTGATCGACCCCAGCCACAGCGGCCGGTCGGCGGGCCGGTCCTGACCGTAGGTGGCCAGCAGCGCCTGCGCCTCGATCGGGTCACCCAGGGTCGTACCCGTGCCGTGCGCCTCCACCACGTCCACCTCGGCGGCCGGCACACCGGCCGACGCCAGGGCGGCCCGGATCACCCGCTGCTGCGACGGACCGTTCGGCGCGAAGAAGCCGTTCGACGCGCCGTCCTGGTTGACGGCCGAGCCCCGCAACACGGCCAGCACCGGGTGGCCGAGCCGCTGGGCGTCGGACAGGCGCTCGACCAGCAGGAAGCCGGCGCCCTCGGCCCAGCCGGTGCCGTCGGCGCCCGCGCCGAAGGAGCGGCACCGGCCGTCCGGGGAGAGGCCGCGCTGCCGGGAGAACTCGATCAGGATCTCCGGGGTGGCCATCACGGTCACGCCGCCGGCGAGCGCCAGCGAGCACTCCCCCGACCGCAGCGCCTGCACCGCCAGGTGCAACGCCACCAGCGACGACGAGCAGGCGGTGTCCACCGCCACCGCGGGGCCCTCCAGGCCCAGCACGTACGACACCCGGCCGGCCGCCGCACTGCCGCCAGCGGAGCTGCCGTACCCGTAGTCGTGGTACATCAGGCCGGCGAAGACGCCGGTGGGGCTGCCCTTGAGCGTGCCCGGATCGATCCCGGCCCGCTCGAACGCCTCCCAGGCGCACTCCAGCAGCAGCCGCTGCTGCGGGTCGACCGCGTACGCCTCGTTGGGGCTGATGCCGAAGAAGCCGGCGTCGAAGTCGGCGGCGTCGGGCAGGAACCCGCCGGCCCGGGCGTAGCAGCGGCCGGGGCGGCCCGGCTCGGGGTGGTACAGGTCGTCGGCCCAGCCCCGGTCGGTGGGCAGCGGCGCGATCGCGTCCACCCCGTCGGCGACCAACCGCCACAGCTCCTCCGGCGAGCCGACCCCGCCGGGGAAGCGGCAGCTCATCCCGACGATGGCGATCGGCTCGTCCACCGGGCGCGGCCCGGCCTGGGCGGGGGCGTCGGCGGAGACCCCGGCGAGCAGCGAGTCGAGGTACGCGGCGACGGCGTCCGCGGTCGGGTAGTCGAAGATCAGCGTGGCGGGCAGCCGCAGGTCGGTCGCCGCGCCCAGCGCGTTGCGCAGTTCCACCGCCGACAGCGAGTCGAAGCCCAGCTCGGAGAAGGCGCAGTCCGGCACCACCGCCTCGGCGGAGTCGTACCCGAGGACGGCGGCGACCTGGGCGCGGACCAGGTCCCGTAGGGCGCGGAGCCGGTCGGGGCCGGACAGACCGGCGAACCGCCCGGCGGCGGCCGGGGTGTCGGTGGCCCGGCGCAACCGCCGGGGCGCCCGGACCAGGGCGCGCAGCAGCGCGGGTATGCCGGCGTCGGTGCGCACGGCGGCCGGGTCGATCCGGAGCGGGACGAGGGTGACCGGCCGGTCCCGCAGTGCGGTGTCGAACGCGGCCAGCCCGTCGGCCTCGGTGAGCGCGGGGAAGCCCTGCCGGGCCATCCGTTCCAGGTCGGCGTCGCTGAGCACGGCACCCAGCCCCGCGTCGGTGCCCCACAGCCCGTACGCCAGCGAGGTCGCCGGCAGCCCTCGGGCGGCCCGGTGCTCGGCGAGCCCGTCGAGGAAGACGTTCGCCGCCGCGTAGCCGGCCTGGCCGGCGGCGAGCACCAGCCCGCCCGCGGAGGAGAAGAGCACGAATGCGGACAGGTCCGCCTCGCGGGTCAGCTCGTGCAGGTGCCAGGCACCGTCCACCTTGGGCGCGAGGGTGGCCGCGAGCCGTTCCGGGGTGAGCGTGGCGGCCACGCCGTTGTCGGCGACCCCTGCGGCGTGCACCACGATCCGCAGCGGGTGGGCGGCGGGGATGTCGGCCAGCACCGTGGCCAGGGTCTCCCGGTCGGCGGCGTCGCAGGCCGCCACGCGTACCGTCGCGCCGAGCGTGGTCAGGTCGCCGACCAGCGCGTCCACGCCGGGTGCGGCGGGCCCGCGCCGGCTGGTGAGCACCAGGTGGCGGACGCCGTGCGCGGTGACCAGGTGCCGCGCCACCAGCGCCCCGAGCCCGCCGGTGCCCCCGGTGACCAGCGCCGTGCCGGCATCCGTTCCGCCGGCCGCCTGGTCGTCGCCGACCGCACGGTGGTCGCACGTGCCAAGGTCCGTCCCGGCGCGGTCGGCCGTGCCAGCGTCGACGGCGGTGCCGCCGAGCGTCGTAGCGGGTGCGGTGGCGTCGGTGGCGGGCGTCGCGGAGTCGGATACCGGGACGAGCCGGGGCACGAACAGGCGTCCGGCGCGCAGCGCCAGCTCCGGCTCGGCCGCCGCGAGGGCCGCCGGCAGCGCGGCCAAGGATTCCAGCCGGCCGTCGGTGTCGGCGAGGACGAACCGCTCCGGGTTCTCCGCCTGCGCCGCCCGGACCAGGCCCCAGACCGGCGCCTGGTCCAGCGCCACCCGGTCGTCGGGGCCGGTGACCACGGCCTCCCGGGTCAGCAGCACCAGCCGCGAGTCGGCGAACCGGTCGTCGGCCAGCCAGGCCCGCACGGCCGCCAGCGCCGCCCCGGTCACCTCCCGGACCGCCGCCGGCACGTCTCCGTCGCCGGCAGCGAGCGGCAGCAGCACCACCTCCGGTACGTCGGCCGCCGCGCCGACCGCGTCCAGATCCGCGTACGACGGCACCCCCGGCACCGCGCCGGCGTCGCCGACCACCGCCCAGCGGGACAAGTCCGGCGCCCCGTCCGGGGTGGCCGCCGGCTGCCAGCGCACCCGGTGCAGCACCTGGTCGCGGCCGGCCCGCACGCCGTCGAGCTGCGCGGCGGAGACCGGCCGGGACACCAGCGACCCGACGGTGAGCACCGGCTGCCCGGACGGGTCGGCGACGGTGAGGGTGACGCTGTCCGGCCCGGTGGGCGCCATCCGCAGCCGCAGCGCGGTGGCGCCGACGGCGTGCCGGGAGACGCCGTTCCAGGCGAACGGCAGCAGCGTCGCCCCGGAGCCGTCGTGGTCCTGGAGCAGGGAGGCGTGCATGGCGGCGTCGAGCAGGGCCGGGTGCAGGCCGAACCGGGCGGCGTCCGGGTGCGCCTCGTCGGGCAGGGCCACCTCGGCGTACAGCTCGTCGCCGCGTTCCCAGGCGGCCCGCAGCCCCTGGAACGTCGGCCCGTACGCGTACCCCCGCCCGCGCAACCGCTCGTACGCGCCCTCGGTGGCCAGCGGGGTCGCGCCCGGCGGCGGCCAGGCGGCCAGGTCGACGGACGGCGCGGCGGCCTCGGCGGCGAGCAGCCCGTCCGCGTGCAGTGCCCAGCAGCCGCCGGGGGCCCGGGAGTAGACGCCGACGGTACGGCGCCCGGCGGTGTCGGGGTCGCCGACGACCACCTGCACCATGACGTCGCCGCGTTCGGGCAGCACCAGCGGCGCGGTGAGGGTCAGCTCGTCGAGGCGGTGGCAGCCGGCCTCCTCACCGGCGCGCAGGGCGAGTTCGACCAGGCCGGTGCCGGGCAGCAGCACGGCGCCGAGCACGTCGTGGTCGGCGAGCCAGGGCTGGGCCTGCCGGGACAGCCGGCCGGTGAGGACGAGGCCGTCGGCGTGGGCGGTGGCCACGGCGGCCCGCAGCAGCGGATGGTCGACGGGGGTCAGGCCGAGCGCGGCCGGGTCGTCGCCGAGCGCGCCGGCCAGCCACGACTCGGCGAGGTAGCCGAGGGTGTGCAGCCAGTACCGCTGCCGCTGGAACGGGTAGGTGGGCAGCTCGACGGTGCGTGAGCTCTGCGGGAGCAGCGCGGTCCAGTCGACGGTGGTGCCGGTGACGTGCAGCCTGGCCAGGGCGGTCATGGCCTGCCGCTGTTCGTCGTGTCCCCGCCGCAGGCTGGGCACGACGGTGACCTCGTCGGTGAGGATGCCCTCGATCATCGGGGTGAGGGCGGTGTCCGGGCCCAGTTCGAGGAAGGTGGTCGCGCCTGCCTGGTGCAGGGCGGTGATGCCATCGGCGAAGCGGACCGCCTCGCGGACGTGGCGGACCCAGTAGTCCGGGTCGGTCAGCTCGGTCGTGGCGAGGGCACCGGTCAGGTTGGACACGACCGGAAGTTGCGGCTCGGTGTAGGTGAGGCTCGCCGCGACGGCACGGAAGTCGTCGAGCATCGGGTCCATCAGCCCGCTGTGGAACGCGTGACTCACCCGAAGACGGGTCGTTTTGCGACCTTGCTTGGCGAAGTGCTCGGCGACGTTCAGCACGGCCGCTTCGGGGCCGGAGATGACCACCGACCGGGGACCGTTCACGGCGGCGATGTCCACCCCGGCGCCTGCCGCCGCACCCTCGTCGTAGGGGGCTGAATCGTTTACGTCATCAGGTCGATAGGACGCGACAGAGGCATCCTGTCCCGCCAGCGCCGCCCGCACCTCCTCCTCCGACGCCCGCACCGCCACCATCGCCCCACCACCGGGCAACGCCTGCATCAACCGACCCCGCGCCGCCACCAACCGAGCAGCATCCGACAGCGACAACACCCCGGCCACGTGCGCGGCGGCCAACTCACCGATCGAGTGCCCCGCCACGAAATCAGCCCGCACACCCCACGACTCCACCAAGCGGAACAGGGCGACCTCGACCGCGAACAGACCGGCCTGCGCATAGCCCGTCCGCCGGATCAGCTCCTCATCGTCACCCCAGACCACGTCACGCAACGGCCGATCCAGGTGCTGATCCAGCTCCGCCACGACCGCATCGAAGGCAGCCGCGAACACCGGGTAGACCGCGTGCAGCGAGCGACCCATGCCCAGGCGCTGCGCGCCCTGACCGGTGAACAGCACCGCCAGCCGACCGGCCCGGGTCACGCCGGAGACGGCGTTGGGAGCCCGCTCCCCCGCCGCCACCGCCGCCAGCCCGGCGGACAGCTCGGCCGGATCCGCGCCGAGCACCACCGCCCGGTGGCCGAACGTCGCCCGACCGGTGACCAGGGTTCGGGCCGCGGCGCCCAGCTCCACCGGCGCGAGATGCGCGGCGACACCGGCGAAGCGGTCCGCGAGTTCGCGTAGCGCCGGGTCGGACTTCGCCGACAGCACCCAGGGCACCACCGACGAGGGCACGCCGGCGTCCGGCTGCGGGGCGGACTCCGGGGCCCGTTCGACGATGACGTGGGCGTTGGTGCCGGAGAGGCCGAACGACGAGATGCCGGCCCGGCGCGGATGCCCCTCCGCCGGCCACTCGCGTGCCTCGGTCAGCAGCTCGACCGCGCCGGACGACCAGTCCACCTGGGGCGAGCGCTCCTCGGCGTGCAGGGTCCGGGGCATCAGCCCGTGCCGCATCGCCTGCACCATCTTGATGACGGCGGCGACGCCGGCGGCGGCCTGGGTGTGCCCGAGGTTCGACTTGATCGACCCGAGCCGGAGCGGCCGGTCCGCGGGCCGGTCCCGCCCGTACGTGGCGAGCAGGGCCTGGGCCTCGATCGGGTCGCCGAGCGTGGTGCCGGTGCCGTGCGCCTCCACGACGTCCACCTCGGCGGCCGGGACGCCGGCCGAGGCGAGGGCGGCGCGGATCACCCGCTGCTGGGCGGGGCCGTTCGGGGCGAAGAAGCCGTTCGACGCGCCGTCCTGGTTGACGGCCGTGCCGCGAACCACCGCCAGCACCGGGTGGCCGAGGCGTTGGGCGTCCGAGAGGCGTTCCACCAGCAGGAAGCCGGCGCCCTCGCCCCAGCCGGTGCCGTCGGCGCCCGCCCCGAACGACTTGCACCGGCCGTCCGGGGCCAGCCCCCGCTGGCGGCTGAACTCGACGAAGGCCTCCGGCGTCGCCATCACCGCCGCGCCACCGGCGAGCGCCAGGGTGCACTCCCCCGAGCGCAGCGCCTGCACCGCCAGGTGCAACGCGACCAGCGACGACGAGCAGGCGGTGTCCACGGTGACCGCCGGACCCTCCAGCCCCAGCGCGTACGCCACCCGGCCCGAGGCGACCGAGCCGGTGGCGTGGCTGCTGGCGTAGTCGTGGTACATCAGCCCGGCGAACACCCCGGTACGGCTGCCGCGCAGCGTGCCGGGGTCGATGCCGGCCCGCTCGAACGCCTCCCAGGCGCACTCCAGCAGCAGCCGCTGCTGCGGGTCCATGATGGTCGCCTCGTTGGGGCTGATCCCGAAGAACGCCGGGTCGAAGGCGGCAGCGTCGGTGAGGAACCCGCCCTGCCGGACGTAGCTGGTGTGCGGCCGCTCGCCAGTCGGGTCGTAAAGCTCGTCGACGTTCCAGCCCCGGTCGGCGGGGAAGTCGCCGATCGCGTCGACGCCGTCGGCGACCAGCCGCCACAGCTGCTCCGGCGTGCTCACCCCGCCAGGGAAGCGGCAGCTCATCCCGATGATCGCGACCGGCTCGTGGGCGGCCGCGGTGAGCCGCCGGTTCTGCGCGCGCAGCCGCTCGGTCTCCTTGAGCGAGCTGCGCAGCGCGGCGACGAGCTTGTCGTCGGTCATCGAGGGTCTCCCGTCATGAGGTCGTCGAGGTCCTGGTCGCCCAGCGCCATGCTGATCAGGTCGTCGGCGTCCATCTCGTCGATCGAGCGGCCGGCCTCGTCGTCCGCCGTGGCCGGGTCCGGCGTGGGGGCGAGCCCACCGAGTTCGAGCAGCCGGTCCAACAGCCCGGCCTCCCGCAGCCGGCTCAGCGGGATGCCCTGGAGGACCTCCCGCACCCGGTCCTCGGGCAGCCCGTCGGCCGGCACCGGGGCCAGCGCGTCGGCCAGTTCGGCGGCGAGGACCCGCGCGTTGGGGTGGTCGAAGACCAGCGTCGCGGGCAGGCGCAGGCCGGTGGCGGTGTTGAGCTGGTTGCGGAACTCCACCGCGCTCAGTGAGTCGAAGCCGAGTTCCTGGAACGCCCGGTCCGGGTCGACGTCCTGGGGGCCGGCGTGCCCGAGGATCGCCGCCGCCTGGGTGAGCACGACGTCGAGCAGCGCGGCCTCGCGCTCGTCGGCCGGCAGCGCGGCGAGCCGCCGGGTCAGCGCCGCGGCGTCCGGTCCGGCCCCGCCACCGGCGCGCGCCGGTCGCCGCACCAGACCGCGGAAGAGCGGCGGCAGGTCGGGTACGCCGGCCAGCGCCGCCAGGTCCAGCGCCACCGGTACGACCACCGCCGCGTCGGTGGCGGCGGCCGCGTCCAGCAGGGCGAGCCCTTCGGCGGGCGCGAGCGGACGGACGCCGGTCCGCTCGACGCGGGCCCGGTCGCCGGCGGTGAGGTCGGCGGCCATTCCCGCGTCGCCGGCCCAGGCTCCCCAGGCGAGCGACTGGGCGGGCCGGCCGGCGGCCCGGCGGTGGGCGGCGAGCGCGTCGAGGCAGGCGTTGGCGGCGGCGTAGCTGCCCTGGCCCGGGTTGCCGACCACACCGGCGGCGGAGGAGAAGAGCACGAACGCGGTGAGCGGCAGGTCGGCGGTCAGCTCGTGCAGGTGCAGCGCCGCGTCCACCTTGGGGCGGAACACGACGTCGACGCGGTCCGGGGTGAGCGACCCGATCACACCGTCGTCGAGCACACCGGCGGAGTGCACGACCCCGGTGAGCGGGTGCGCCGGGTCGAGCCCGGCCAGCAGGGCCGCCACGGCGTCCCGGTCGCTGATGTCGCAGGCGGCGAGCCGGACGTCCGCGCCGAGCGCGGTCAGCTCGGCGACGAGGTCGTCCGCCCCCGCCGCTGCGGCGCCCCGCCGGCTGGTGAGCAGCAGCCGGCGTACGCCGTGCGTGCTGACCAGGTGCCGGGCGACGAGCCGGCCGAGCAGGCCGGTCGCGCCGGTGACCAGCACCGTCCCCTCGGCGCCGAACACGCTGGCCGGCGGGGCGTCCGGGCTGGCCGCGAGCCGGGCGAGCCGAGGGACGTGGGCGACGCCGGTGCGGACGGCGACCTGCGGTTCCCCCGTGGCGACGGCCAGGGCGAGCGCCGCCGGGTCGTCCGGGTCGTCGAGGTCGGCCAGGACGATCCGGTCGGGCTGCTCCGACTGCGCGGAGCGGACCAGCCCCCAGACGGCGGCACCGGCCAGGTCGCCGGCCTCCTCGTCGGCCACCGCGACCGCCCCCCGGGTGACCACCACCAGGCTGGACCGGGCGTACCGGTCGTCGGCGAGCCAGGTCTGGACCCGCGCCAGGGCCCGGTGGGTCGCCCGGTGCACGGCGGCGGCGTCCCGGCCGGGCTCCGACCGCAGCACCACCACCTCGGGTACGTCGTCGCGGACGTCCTCCCACGCCGCCCAGCGCACCGGGGGCGCGGTCAGCGGCGCGGCGGGCTGCCAGGTCAGCCGGTACAGGGGTTCGTTCCGGTTGGCGGCGAGCTGGGCGGCGGAGAGTTCCCGCAGGGTGAGCGACTCCACCGAGGCGACCGGCAGGCCGGCCGCGTCGGCGATGTCGAGGCGTACCCCGTCGCCGGCCGGGGTGACCCGGACCCGGACGGTGGTGGCGTCGGGGACCGCGACGGTGACACCGGCGAAGGCGAACGGCAGCCGGACCGGCCCGACCTGGCCGGCGTCGAGGCCGACCGCCTGGAGGCAGGCGTCGAGGAGGGCCGGGTGCATCCGGTACCCGTCGTCGGCGCCGTCCCCGGCCGGCAGGGCCACCTCGGCGTACACCTGCTCGCCGGCGGTCCAGGCGGCGCGCAACCCCTGGAACGCCGGCCCGTACGCCAGTCCGGCGGCGGCCTGGGCGTCGTACCGCCCGGTGAGATCGACCGGGACGGCACCCGGCGGCGGCCACGCGGCCAGGTCGAACGACGGCGGCCGGGTGGCCGGGGCGACGGCGCCGGTGGCGTGCCGGGTCCACGGCTGGTCCGGTCCGCCGTCACGGGAGTGGACGGTGACCGGCCGGCTGCCCGCCTCGTCGGCCGCGCCGAGCAGCACCTGGACGGTGACCCCGCCGCGTTCCGGTACGACCAGCGGCGCCTCGAGGACCAGTTCGGTGAGCCTGTCGCAGCCGACCTGCCCGCCCGCGCTGAGCGCCAGTTCCACGAACCCGGTGCCCGGCAGGAGGATCGCGTCGCCCACCACGTGGTCGGCCAGCCAGGGCTGGCTGTGCACGGAGAGCCGTCCGGTGAGGACGGTGCTGTCCGAGCCGGCGAGGGTGACGGCGGCGCCGAGCAGCGGGTGGCGGGCGGCGTCGACCCCGACCGCGCCGAGGTCCCCGTCGGCGGTGCTGCTCCGCTGCCAGTACCGCTGCCGCTGGAACGGGTAGGTGGGCAGCTCGATCGTGCGGGTGGTCTGCGGGAGCAGGGCGGTCCAGTCGACGGTGGTGCCGGTGACGTGCAGCCTCGCGAGGGCGGTGAGGGCTTGGCGGTGATCGTCGTGTCCCCGCCGCAGGCTGGGGATGACGGTAACGTCGTCGGTGAGGATGCCCTCGATCATCGGGGTGAGCGCGGCGTCCGGGCCGAGTTCCAGGAACGTGGTCGCTCCCGCCTGGTACAGGGCGGTGATGCCATCGGCGAAACGGACCGCCTCGCGCACGTGCCGGACCCAGTAGTCCGGGTCGGTCAGCTCGCTGCTGGCCAGGGCGCCGGTCAGGTTCGACACGACCGGGAGCTGCGGCTCGGCGTAGGCCAGGCCCGCCGCGACGGCCCGGAACTCGTCGAGCATCGGGTCCATCAGCCGACTGTGGAAGGCGTGACTCACTCGCAGCCGGGTGGTCTTGCGGCCCAGGTTGGTGAAGTGTTCGGCGACCGCGAGCACGGCGGTTTCGGGCCCGGAGATGACCACGGACCGGGGGCCGTTGATGGCCGCGATGTCCACACCAGCGCCTGCCGCCAGGCCGATGTCGGTGCCGGTGCCGTTGCCGTTGCCGTTGCCGTTGCCGTTGCCGTTGCCGTTGGAGTCTGAGTCGTTTACGACATCAGCTCCAAAGGCGCCGACCACGACGCCCGGACCCGCCAGCGCCGCCCGCACCTCCTCCTCCGACGCCTGAATGGCGACCATCGCCCCACCAACGGGCAACGCCTGCATCAACCGACCCCGCGCCGCCACCAACCGAGCAGCATCCGCCAGCGACAACACCCCGGCCACGTGCGCGGCGGCCAGCTCACCGATCGAGTGCCCGGCCACGAAGTCCGGCCGCACACCCCACGACTCCACCAGCCGGAACAACGCCACCTCGACCGCGAACAACCCGGCCTGCGCGTAACCCGTCCGCCGGATCAGCTCCTCATCGTCACCCCAGACGACATCACGCAACGGCCGGTCCAGATGCGCGTCCAGCTCCGCCACCACCGCGTCGAACGCAGCGGCGAACACCGGGAACACCGCGTGCAGCTCACGACCCATCCCAAGGCGCTGCGCGCCCTGACCGGTGAACAGCACCGCCAGCCGACCACCCGGCCGGGCCACGCCGGTGACCAGGCCGGGAGCGCCGACGCCGGCCGCCAGAGCGGTCAGGCCGGCGGACAGCTGCGCCGGGTCCGCGCCGAGCACCACCGCCCGGTGGCCGAAGAGCGCCCGCCCGATGGCGAGCGTCCGGCCCACCGCCGGCACGTCGGCCGGGTCGATCCGGGCGGCGAGGTCGGCCAGCCGTCCGGCCAGGTCGCGTACGGCGGTGTCGGACCGCGCCGACACCGGCCAGGGCAGCAGGCCGTCGACCGGTGGGGGCGTGGACGCATCACCGTCGGCGGGCGGCTCCTCGATGATCACGTGGGCGTTGGTGCCGGAGAGGCCGAAGGAGGAGATCCCGGCCCGGCGCGGATGCCCGTTCGCCGCCCACTCGCGTGCCTCGGTCAGCAGCTCGACCGCGCCGGCGGACCAGTCGACCTGCGGCGAGCGCTCCTCGGCGTGCAGGGTCCGGGGCATCAGCCCGTGCCGCATCGCCAGGATCATCTTCATCACCCCGGCCATCCCGGCGGCGGCCTGGGTGTGGCCGACGTTCGACTTGACCGAACCCAGCCAGAGCGGCCGGTCCCCCGGGCGGTCCTGCCCGTAGGTGGCCAGCAGCGCCTGCGCCTCGATCGGGTCGCCGAGGGTCGTACCCGTGCCGTGCGCCTCGACCACGTCCACCTCGGCGGCCGGCACCCGGGCCGAGGCGAGCGCCGCGCGGATGACCCGTTGCTGGGCGGGGCCGTTCGGCGCGGTCAGGCCGTTCGACGCGCCGTCGGAGTTGACCGCCGAGCCGCGCACCACGGCGAGGACGGGGTGGCCGTGGCGGCGGGCGTCGGAGAGGCGTTCCACCAGCAGCAGGCCGGCCCCCTCAGAGAAGCCGGTGCCGTCGGCGCCCGCCGCGAAGGACTTGCACCGGCCGTCCGGGGAGAGCCCGCGCTGCCGGCTGAACTCGACGAAGGTGTCCGGGGTGGCCATCACGGTCACCCCGCCGGCGAGCGCGAGCGTGCACTCCCCGGACCGCAGCGCCTGGGCGGCCAGGTGCAGCGCGACCAGCGAGGACGAGCAGGCGGTGTCGACGGTGACCGCCGGCCCCTCCAGCCCGAAGGCGTAGGCGACGCGGCCGGAGGCGATCGAGCCGGTGTTCGTGTTGTCCTGGTAGTCGTGGTACATCACGCCGGCGAAGACGCCGGTGGGGCTGCCCTTGAGCGTGCCCGGGTCGATGCCGGCCCGCTCGAAGGTCTCCCAGGCGCACTCCAGCAGCAACCGCTGCTGCGGATCCATCGCCACCGCCTCGTTCGGGCTGATGCCGAAGAAGCCGGCGTCGAACTCGGCGGCCTCGGCGAGGAAGCCGCCGGAACGGGAATAGGTCCGCCCCTCGGCACCCCGCTCCGGGTGGTAGATGCCGTCGACGTCCCAGCCCCGGTCGGCGGGGAACTCGCCGATCGCGTCCACGCCGTCGGCGACCAGCCGCCACAGCTGCTCGGGCGAGCCGACGCCGCCGGGGAAGCGGCAACTCATCGCGACGATGGCGATCGGCTCGTCGACCGGCCGCGCCGCCGGGGCGTCCGTGGTCGCAGCCGCCTCGCCGGGGGTGAGCACCTCGTCGAGGTGCGCGGCCACGGCGAGCGCCGTGGGGTGGTCGAAGACCAGGGTGGCCGGCAGCCGCAGCCCGGTGACCGCCGTCAGCCGGTTGCGCAGTTCCACCGCCGACAGCGAGTCGAAACCGAGGTCCTTGAACGCCTGGTCGGGCTGGACGGCGTCCACCGTGGCGTGGCCGAGCACGGCGGCGATCTCGACGCGTACCAGATCGAGGAGGGCCTCGCGGCGCTCGGACCCGGACCGGCCGGCGAGCCGGCGGCGCAGGTCGTCACCGCCGGCGGGCGCGGTCATGCCGGCTCGCGCGACCGGCCGGGCCGGCGGGACGAGGCCGCGCAGGGCGGCCGGGAGGGGTTGACTGGCGGCGACCGCGCGCAGGGCCGGCAGGTCGAGCCGGACCGGCACCCGCAGCGGCTCGGCGGCGTCGAGCGCCGCCGTGAACAGGGCCAGCCCTTCGGTGCGGGTGAGCGGGGGGAAGCCGTTGCGGCCCAGCCGGCGCAGCTCGGCGGCGGTGAGCCGGTCGCCCATCCCGTCGGCCGCCCACAGTCCCCAGGCCAGCGAGACGGCCGGCAGCCCGGCGGCGCGGCGGTGCGCGGCCAGGGCGTCGAGGAAGACGTTCGCGGCGGCGTAGCCGCTCTGGCCGGGCGCGCCGAGCACCCCGGCCGCCGACGAGAAGAGCACGAACATCCGCAGGTCACGGGTGAGTTCGTGCAGGTGCCAGGCGGCGGTCGCCTTGGGGGCGAGGACGGCGTCGACCCGCTCGGGAGTGAGCGCGGCGAGCACGCCGTCGTCGAGCACGCCGGCGGCGTGCACCACCCCGGTCAGCGGACGGGCGGCGGGCACGCTGGCCAGCAGCCGGGTCAGCGCGTCCCGGTCGGCGACGTCGCAGGCGGCGACGGTGACGTCGCCACCCAGGTCGGCCAGCTCCGCGACCAGGTCGCGGGCGCCGGGTGCGTCGATGCCGCGCCGGCTGGTCAGCAGCAGGTGCCGGACGCCCAGCTCGGTGACGAGGTGCCGGGCGACCAGCGCGCCGAGGCCGCCGGTGCCGCCGGTGACCAGGACGGTGCCGTGCTCGTGCGGCGCGACCGGGGTCGCGGTCTCCGCCGCGCGGACCAGCCGCGGCACCCGGATCTCGCCGCCGCGCAGCGCCGCCTCCGGCTCGCCGCAGGCCAGCGCCGCGGGCAGGCGGCGACCCGATTCGACGGTACGGTCGACGTCCAGCAGCCCGAACCGGCCCGGATGTTCGGCCTCCGCCGCCCGGACCAGGCCCCACAGGGGCGCGGTGACGAGGTCCACCTCACCGTCGGCCACCGGTACGGCCGCCGTGGTGAGCAGCACCAGCCGGGCCGCGCCGAAGCGGGCGTCGGCGATCCAGTCCTGGGTCAGCCGCAACGTCCACGCCACCGCCGCGCGCAGCCGCGCCGGCACGTCGTCGCCGGTGAACGCCGGCACGGTGACCAGCACCCGGTCGGGCAGCGGTGCACCCGCGTCGACGGCATCGGCGAACGCGGCGAGGTCGGGGTGGGCCGGCAGCTCCGCCGCGCCCGCCGGCGGCGTACCGACCAGCACGACCGATCCGGTCCCGGCCGGCGGGGCGGGCGTGGTCAGCGGCACCCAGTCGAGCCGGTACATCGCCTCGGGTCGGGTGCCGGGGTCGAGCTGGTCGGCGCTGACCGCGCGGTAGTCCAGCGAGTCGACGGTGAGCACCGGCTGCCCGGCCGCGTCGGCCACCGTGACGGTGGCGCTGCGGGGGCCGCGGCGGGTGATGCGTACGCGCAGTGCGGTCGCGCCGGCGGCGTGCAGGGACACCCCGCTCCAGGAGAACGGCAGCAACGCGTCCCCGGTCGACGGGTCGGTGGCGTCGCGGTCGGCGGCGTCGAGCAGGGCGGCGTGCAGGCCGGCGTCGAGCAGCGCGGGGTGCAGGCCGAAGCGGGCGGCGTCCGGGTGGGCCGGCTCGGGGAGCACGACCTCGGCGTACACCTCGTCGCCGTGCCGCCAGGCCGCCCGCAGGCCCTGGAACGTCGGCCCGTACGCGTAGCCGTCGGCGAGCAGCCGCTGGTAGCCGTCGTCCACCGGAAGCGGGCTCGCGCCGGCCGGCGGCCAGGTGTCCAGCGGCGCGGCCGGTGCGGGTACGGACGCCGAGAGCAGCCCGATGGCGTGCGCCGTCCAGGCGGTGTCCTCGGCGTCGTCGCCGGAGTAGACGGCGACGGTACGGTTGCCGGCCTCGTCCGCCCCGCCGACGACGACCCGCAGCACGACCGGCGCGTGGTCGGGCAGCGGCAGCGGCGCCTGGAGGGTCAGCTCGACCAGGTGGGGGCAGCCGACCCGGTCACCGGCGTACACGGCCAGGTCGACGAGGGCGGAGCCGGGCAGCAGCACCGTCCCGGCGACGGCGTGGTCGGCGAGCCACGAATGGGTGGCGAGCGAGACCCGTCCGGTCAGCACCACCTCGCCGGAGTCCGGTACGACCAGCTCGGCGCCGAGCAGCGGGTGGCGCAGCGCGGCGAGGCCGGCGGCGACGACCTCGCCGTCGCCCGCCCCGGCCCAGGCGTCGGCCCAGTACTCCCGGGCGTCGGCCCAGTAGCGCTGCCGCTGGAACGGGTAGGTGGGCAGCTCGACGCGGGCGCCGGTGAGCAGTGCGGTCCAGTCGACGGTGGTGCCGGTGACGTGCAGCCTCGCCAGGGCAATCAGGGCCTGCCGGTGTTCGTCATGACCCCGCCGCAGGGACGGCACGACGGTGACCTCGTCGGTGAGGATGCCCTCGATCATCGGAGTGAGCGCGGCGTCCGGGCCGAGTTCCAGGAACGTGGTCGCGCCGGCGGTGTGCAGGGCGGTGATGCCGTCGGCGAAACGCACGGCCTCGCGCACGTGCCGGACCCAGTAGTCCGGGTCGGTCAGCTCGATGCTCGCCAGGGCGCCGGTCAGGTTCGACACCACCGGGAGTTGCGGCTCTGCGTAGGTCAGCTCCGATGCGACGGCGCGGAACTCGTCGAGCATCGGGTCCATCAGCCCGCTGTGGAAGGCGTGACTCACCCGCAGCCGCGTGGTCTTGCGGCCCAGGTTGGTGAAGTGCTCGGCGACCGCGAGCACGGCGACCTCGGGGCCGGAGATGACCACCGACCGGGGGCCGTTGACGGCCGCGATGTCCACACCAGCAAGCCCTGCCGGACCGTTGTCCGTGCCGGTCGCCGCAATTGGGCCGAGGTCGGTGCCGTTGCCCACGACCCGACCAGCGCCAGTGCCGGTGCCGGTGCCGGTGCCGGTGCCGGTGGAAGCTGAGTCGTTTACGACATCAGCTCCAAAGGATCCGACCACAACACCCGGACCCGCCAGCGCCGCCCGCACCTCCTCCTCCGACGCCTGCACCGCCACCATCGCCCCGCCGACGGGCAACGCCTGCATCAACCGCCCGCGCGCCGCCACCAGCTTTGCGGCGTCGGCCACCGACAACACCCCCGCGACGTGCGCAGCGGCCAACTCACCAATCGAGTGCCCGGCCACGAAGTCCGGCCGCACACCCCACGACTCCATCAAGCGGAACAGAGCGACCTCGACCGCGAACAGACCGGCCTGCGCGTAACCCGTCCGCCGGATCAGCTCCTCGTCGTCACCCCAGACGACATCACGCAACGGCCGGTCCAGGTGCGCATCCAGCTCCGCCACCACCTCGTCGAAGGCAGCGGCGAACACCGGGAAGGCGCCGTGCAGCGAGCGACCCATCCCGAGGCGCTGCGCGCCCTGACCGGTGAACAGCACCGCCAGCCGACCACCCGATCGGGCCACGCCGGACACGAGCGTCGGGTCGGGCGTGCCGGCCGCGAGGGCGTCGAGGCCGCGCCGCAGCTCGGTCCGGTCGGCGCCGAGGACGACGGCCCGCCGTTCCCATCGGGCCCGTCCGGTGGCGAGGGACCACCCGATGTCGCCGTCACGCAGGTCGGGGTGCCCGCCGGCGTACGCGGAGAGCCGCCCGGCCTGGGCCCGCAGCGCCGCCTCCGACCGGGCGGACACCAGCCAGGGCACGACCGGGCCGGCGGCGTCCGGGGCAGGGCCGGCCGGCGCCGGGGATTCGTCCGGGGCCTGCTCGATGATGACGTGCGCGTTGGTGCCACTGATGCCGAACGACGACACCCCGGCCCGGCGCGGATGCCCGTTCACCGGCCACTGACGCGCCTCGGTCAACAGCTCCACCGCACCGGCGGACCAGTCCACCTGCGGCGACGGCGCGTCCACGTGCAGCGTCCGGGGCATCGCCCCGTGCCGCATGGCGAGGACGACCTTCATCACCCCGGCCACCCCGGCCGCCGCCTGCGTGTGGCCCAGGTTCGACTTGACCGAACCCAGCCAGAGGGGCCGGTCGGCGGGGCGCTCCCGGCCGTACGTGGCGAGCAGGGCCTGCGCCTCGATCGGGTCGCCGAGGGTCGTGCCCGTGCCGTGCGCCTCGACCAGGTCGACCTCGGCGGCCGGGACGCCGGCCGAGGCGAGCGCGGCGCGGATCACCCGCTGCTGGGACGGGCCGTTCGGCGCGGTCATGCCGTTGGACGCGCCGTCCTGGTTGACCGCCGAGCCGCGCACCACGGCGAGGACCGGGTGACCGTTGCGGCGGGCGTCGGAGAGCCGCTCGACCAGCAGGAACCCGGCGCCCTCGGCGATGCCGGTGCCGGCCGCGGCGGCGGCGAAGGCGCGGCAGCGGCCGTCCGGGGACAGTGCCCGCTGCCGGCTGAACTCGACGAAGATCTCCGGGGTGGCCATCACGCTGACCCCGCCGGCCAGCGCCAGGTCGCACTCCCCCGACCGCAGCGCCTGCGCGGCCAGGTGCAGCGCCACCAGCGAGGACGAACAGGCGGTGTCGATGGTCATCGCCGGCCCCTCCAGGCCGAGCACGTACGCCACCCGACCCGAGGCGACCGCGCCGGTGCCGCTGTTGGCCGGGTAGTCGTGGTACATCAGGCCGGCGAAGACGCCGGTGGGGCTGCCCTTGAGCGTGCCCGGGTCGATGCCGGCCCGCTCGAAGGTCTCCCAGGCGCACTCCAGCAGCAGCCGTTGCTGCGGGTCCATGCCCAGCGCCTCGTTCGGGCTGATCCTGAAGAACGTGGGGTCGAAGTCGGCGGCGTCGTGGAGGAAGCCGCCGGAGCGGGTGTAGCTGCTGTTCGGCGTGGTGAAGTCGGGGTCGTGGAGCTGGTCGACGTTCCAGCCCCGGTCGGCCGGGAAGTCGCCGATCGCGTCCACCCCGTCGGCGACCAGCCGCCACAGCTCCTCCGGCGAGCTGACCCCGCCGGGGAAGCGACAGCTCATCGCGACGATGGCGATCGGCTCGTCAACCGGCTTCGCCGCCGCCACGGCGGACGTCACGGCGGCGGTACCGGAGAGCTCGTCGACCAGGAAGCGGGCCAGCCCGGCCGGTGAGGGGTAGTCGAAGACCGCGGTGACCGGCAGCCGCAGGCCGAGGGTCTGGTTGAGCCGGTTGCGGAACTCGACCGCGGTGAGCGAGTCGAAGCCCAGCTCGCGGAACGCCCGCTCCGGGGCGACGGCGGCGGCGGAGGTGAAGCCGAGCACCAGCGCCACCCGGTCCAGGACCAGGTCGAGCAGCGCCTGCTCACGGTCCGCTTCGGGCAGCCGGAGCAGCCGGTCCACCAGGGAACCGGCGTCGGCGCGTACCCCGGCGGCGCTGCGCCGGGCGACCGGCAGCAGGGTACGGAACAGCGCCGGCACGTCGCCCTGGGCGCGTACGGCGGCGAGGTCGAATTGGACCGGCAGCAGCAGGGCGTCGGGGCGGTCCAGGGCAGCGTCGAGCAGGGTCAGCCCCTCGTCGACGGTGAGGCCGATCATGCCGCTGCGGGAGATGCGCGCCCGGTCGACGCCGCCGAGCCGCCCGGTCATGCCGGTGGCCTGCGCCCAGAACCCCCAGGCCAGGCACTGGCCGGCGAGCCCCTGCGCCCGGCGGTGCGCGGCGAGGCCGGCGAGGAACGCGTTCGCCGCCGCGTAGTTGCCCTGCCCGGGCGCGCCGACCACGCTGGCCGCGGAGCCGAACAGGACGAACGCGCCAAGGTCCGCGTCGCGGGTCAGCTCGTGCAGGTGCAGCGCCGCGTCCACCTTCGGGGCGAGCACGGCGTCGAGCTGTTCGGGGGTGAGCGAGGCGATGGTGCCGTCGTCGAGCACGCCGGCGGTGTGCACCACCGCGGTCAGCGGACGGCCGGCCGGGACGTCGGCCAGCACGGCGGCGAGGGCGTCCGAGTCGGTGACGTCGCAGGCGACCTGGTCGACCGAGGCGCCGAGGCCGGTCAGCTCGGCGGCCAGGTCGGCCGCGTCGGGGGCGGCCGGTCCACGCCGGCTGAGCAGCAGCAGGTGGCGTACTCCGTGGGCGAGGACCAGGTGGCGGGCGACGATGGCGGCGAGGGTGCCGCTGGCGCCGGTGACCAGCACGGTGCCGGCCGGGTCGATCCGGCCGGCGGGCGTCTCCTCGCCGGTGGCCGGCGCGCGGACCAGCCGGGTGGCGAACAGGTCACCGGCTCGTCGCAGCAGTTGCGGCTCACCGGCGGCGACGAGGGTCGGCGCCAGCGCGACGGCGTCGGTGACGTCGATGTCCACGTCGGCGAGGACGATCCGGTCCGGGTGCTCCGACTGGGCGGAGCGGACCAGGCCCCAGACGGCGGCGCCGGCCAGGTCGGTGACATCCTCGCCGTCGCGGCCCATCGCGCCGCGGGTGAGCACCAGCAGGGTGCTGGCGGCGTACCGGTCGTCGGCCAGCCAGGTCTGGAGGTCGGCGAGCACGCGGCGGCTGGTGTCGTGCACCGACGCCGCGTCGGCGCCGCCGACGACCGGCAGCACCACCACGTCGGCGACCTCGCCGGCATCCCACCGTCCGACCTGGACGGGCGCGGGCGGCGGGGTGGGCACGGGCGTCCAGGCGGTGCGGTAGAGCGCCTCGGCGACCGGCCCGGCCGGCGCCGGGGCGAGGTCGGCCGGGAGCGGCCGCAGGACGAGGGAGTCCAGCGAGAGCACCGGCGCGCCGGTGGCGTCGGCAGCCTCGACGGCGACCTCGCCGGCGCGCAGCGGGGTGATCCGCACCCGCAGGCTGGACGCCCCGACCGCGTGCAGAGTGACCCCGGTGAAGGCGAACGGCAGCAGCGCCCGGTCGTCGACGGCGTCGGTGAGGGCGACCGCGTGCAGCGCGGCGTCGAGCAGGGCGGGGTGCAGGTCGGCGCGCTCGGCGTCGGCGGTGGCCTCCTCGGGCAGCTCCACCTCCGCGTACACCTCGGCGCCGGCGCGCCAGGCGGCCCGCAGCCCCTGGAACACCGGCCCGTACGCCAGCCCGGCGTCGGCCAGCTCCGGGTAGAGGGCGGCGACGTCCACGGCGGTGGCACCGGCCGGCGGCCACTGCCGCAGGTCGTCGGCGGGGCGGGCGGTGGCCGGGGCGAGCTGGCCGGTGGCGTGCCGCTGCCAGGGCGCCTCGGGGGTGGCGTCCTCGGGCCGGGACCAGACGCTGACCGGGCGGGCGCCGCGCTCCCCCGCCGCGCCGACGGCGACCCGCAGTTGCACGCCGGCGCCGTCGGCGAGCACCAGCGGCGCACCGATGGTCAGCTCGCTGACGGTCGGGCAGCCGACCTCGTCGCCGGCGCGCAGCGCCAGCTCGACCAGGCCGGTGCCGGGGACCAGCACGGTGCCGGCGACGGCGTGGTCGGCCAGCCACGGGTGGGTGCCGGTGGAGATGCGCCCGGTGAGCACCACCCCGTCGTCGGCGGGGGTGGCGACGACCGCGCTGAGCAGCAGGTGGTCGGCGGGGCGCTGGCCGGCGCCGGTGACGTCCCCGGTGCCGGTGGCGGCCGCGTCCAGCCAGTGCCGGCGACGCTGGAACGGGTACGTCGGCAGCTCCACCCGCCGTCCCGGCCGCCGGACGAACAGCGGCAGCCAGTCGACCGCGACGCCGTGGACGTACGCCTCGGCGAGCGAGGTGGCGAGGCGGTCCGGTCCGCCGTCGTCGCGGCGCAGCGTACCGATCACGACGGCCGGGGCGCCGGCGTCGGTGACGGTCTCCTCGATACCGACCTTGAGCGTCGGGTGGGCGCTGGGCTCGACGAAGACGGTCAGCCCGTCGGCGAGCATGGCCCGGGTGGCGTCGGCGAAGAGCACGGTCTGCCGCAGGTTGGTGTACCAGTAGCCGCCGTCGAGGGCGGTGGTGTCCAGCAGGGCAGCGGTGACCGCCGAGTAGAACGGCACCTCGGCGGTGCGGGGGCGGACCGGGGCGAGCAGCTCGGCGAGCCGGTCGCGGATGCCCTCGACGAAGACGGAGTGCGAGGCGTAGTCCACCGGGATCATCCGGGTGCGGATCTCCTCGGCGGCCAGTTCGGCCTGGAACGCGGTGAGGGCGTCCACCTCGCCGCAGACCACCACCGAGCCGGGGCCGTTGACGGCGGCGAGGGAGAGCCGTCCCGCCCAGCCGGCGAGCCGCTCGCGGGCGGCGGCGTCGGGCAGCGAGACCGACATCATCCCGCCCAGGCCGGCCAGCTCGGCGGCGATGACCTGGCTGCGCAGGGCGACCACCCGGGCGCCGTCGTCGAGGGTGAGCGCACCGGCGACGCAGGCGGCGGCGATCTCGCCCTGCGAGTGGCCGACCACGGCGGCCGGTTCGACGCCGTGGCTGCGCCACAGCTCGGCCAGCGAGACCATCACCGACCAGAGCACCGGCTGCACCACGTCGACCGGGTCGAGGGTGGGCGCGCCGGGCGCGCCGCGCAGCACGTCGACCAGGTCCCAGTCGACGAAGGGTTCCAGCGCGCGGGCGCACTCGGCGATCTTCGCGGCGAAGACCGGCGACGAGTCGAGCAGCTCGACCGCCATCCCGGCCCACTGCGAGCCCTGGCCGGGGAAGACGAAGGCCACCCGGGCGTCGGTGCGGGCGGTGCCGCGGACCAGGTTGGTGGCGTCGCGGTCGTCGGCGAGGGCGGTCAGGCCGGCCACCAGCGCGGCCGTGTCCGTACCGGTGACGACCGCGCGGTGTTCCAGCGCGGAGCGGCCATTGACCAGGGCGTGCCCGACGTCGGCCGGGTCGGGCCCGGCCGCGACGACGGCGAGCCGCGCGGCCTGCGCGCGCAGCGCCTCCGGGTCGCGGGCGGACAGGACCCAGGCGAGGGTACGCCCCGACGGCGCCGGCTCCGGCGTCGTGACCTCGGCCGGCTCCTCCTCCGGGGCCTGCTCGATGATGGCGTGCGCGTTGGTGCCGCTGACGCCGAAGGAGGAGACGCCGGCCCGGCGGGGGCGGCCCAGCTCGGGCCAGGGCAGCGCCTCGGCGAGCGGCCGGACGGTCCCCGGTGTCCAGTCCACGTGCGACGACGGGGTGCCGACGTGCAGGCTCTTCGGCAGCAGGCCGTGCCGGATGGCCTGCACCATCTTGATCACACCGCCGACCCCGGCGGCGGCCTGCGCGTGCCCGAAGTTGGACTTCAGCGAGCCGAGCCAGAGCGGCCGGTCCGCCGGCCGGCCCTGCCCGTACGTGGCCAGCAGCGCCTGCGCCTCGATCGGGTCGCCGAGGGTGGTGCCGGTGCCGTGCCCCTCGACCACGTCGACCTCGCCGGGCGGGAGCTGCGCGTTGGCCAGGGCGGCGCGGATGACCCGCTGCTGGGCCGGCCCGCTGGGGGCGGTGAGGCCGTTGGACGCGCCGTCCTGGTTGACCGCGCTGCCGCGCACCACGGCGAGCACCGGGTGGCCGTTGCGGCGGGCGTCGGAGAGCCGTTCGAGCAGCAGCACGCCGGCGCCCTCGGCCCAGCCGGTGCCGTCGGCGTCGTCGGAGTACGCCTTGCAGCGGCCGTCGGGCGCGAGCCCGCGCTGCCGGCTGAACGCCACGAACGGCGCCGGGGTGGACATCACCATCACCCCGCCGGCCAGGGCGAGGGTGCACTCGCGCCGGCGCAGCGCCTGCACGGCCAGGTGCAGCGCGACCAGCGACGACGAGCAGGCGGTGTCCACGGTGAGCGTGGGCCCCTCCAGCCCCAGCGTGTACGCGACCCGCCCGGCGATCACCGAGGCCGCCGCCGCGGTCCCCAGGTACGCCTCGGCCGCCTCCGGGGCGGCGTTGAGCAGGTCGCCGTAGTCCTGATAGCCGGAGCCGGTGAAGACGCCCACCGGCTTGCCCCGGACGGCGTCGGGGGCGATGCCGGCGCGTTCCAGCACCTCCCAGGAGACCTCCAGCATCAGCCGCTGCTGCGGGTCCATCGCCGCCGCCTCGCGCGGGGAGATGCCGAAGAAGGCGGCGTCGAACTCGGCGGCCTCGGCGAGGAAGCCGCCCTCGGCGACGTAGCTGGTGCCGATCCGGTCGGGGTCGTCGGCGAGCAGCCGGGCGAGGTCCCAGCCCCGGTCGGTGGGCAGCGGCCCGACCGCGTCCACCCCGCCGGCCACCAGGTCCCACAGCTGCTCCGGGGTCCGCACGTCCCCGGGGTAGCGGCACGCCATCGCCACGATCGCGATCGGGTCCCGCTCGACGCCCTCGACCTCCTGGAGCCGCTGGCGGGTCTGCGTGAGATCCGCCGTCACCCGCTTCAGGTAGTCGAGAAGCTTGCCGTCCTCCGCCATGCCGGTCCTCACCCCTGTGCGGGTCAGCGCAACCCGAGTTCGTTGTCGATGAAGTCGAAGATCTCGTCGGCGGTCGCCGCCTCGCCGAGCCGGTCGTCGCCGGCGGAGGGGTCGACCAGGCCGATCAGGGCGCGCAGCCGGGCGGCGAGCGCGGGCCGGTCGGCGTCCTCCTCGGGCAGCGCGGCCAGCGACGCCTCCAGCCGGTCCAGGTCGGCCACCGGCCCGGTGGTCGCGTCCGCGGCGCCGACGCCCAGCTCCGCACCGAGGAACTCCGCCACGGCGGCCGGCGTCGGGTGGTCGAAGACCAGCGTGGCGGGCAGCGCCTGGCCGGTGGCGGCGGTGAGCCGCTGCCGCAGGTCCATCGCGGCGACCGAGTCGAAGCCCAGGTCGGCGAAGGGGCGGGCGGGGTCGAGGGCGGCCGGGCTGTCGTAGCCGAGCAGGGCGGCCACCTCGGCGCGGACGGTGTCCAGCAGGGCCCGCGCCCGCTGGGCCGGTGGTAGCGCGGCGAGCCGGTCGGCCAGCCCGGTGGGGGCGTTCGTGGCGTCGCCGGCGATCGCCTCGGCCACCTCGGGCAGCGCGTCGAGCAGCGGTCGGCGGCGGGCCATGGTGTAGACGGGGGCGAAGCGCGACCAGTCGATGTCGGCGACGACGAGGTCCCCGGCGTCGGCCCGGTACGCCTCGGGCAGCGCGGTGATCGCCAGCTCCGGTCGCATCGGCGGCGCGCCGAGGCGACGCATCCCGGCGGCCAGCTCGGCGTCGACCATGCCGCTGTCCCAGGAGCCCCAGGCGATCGCGGCGGCGGCGAGGCCCCGGGCCCGGCGGCGGGCGGCCAGCGCGTCCAGGTAGGCGTTCGCGGCGGCGTAGCCGGCCTGCCCGGCGCTGCCCCAGACGGCGGCGCCGGAGGAGAAGAGCACGAAGGCGTCCAGCTCGGTGTCGGCGAGCAGGTCGTCGAGGTGGGCGGCGCCGGCCACCTTGGCGGCGGCCACGTCGGCGATCTCGGCGAGGGTCAGCTCCCCGACCGGGGCGATGCGCTGCATGGCCCCGGCGGCGTGCACCACGGCGGTCAGCGGCCACCGGGCGGGCAGCCCGTCGAGCAGGTCCCGGAGCTGGTCGCGGTCGGCGACGTCGCACGCGGCGAGGGTCACCTCGGCGCCGAGGCCGGTCAGCTCGGCGGCCAGCGCCTCCGCGCCGGGGGTTTCCGCGCCGCGCCGGCCGACCAGCACCAGGTGCTCGGCGCCGGCCCGGGCCAGGGCGCGGGCGACGTGCGCGCCGAGGCCGCCGGTGCCGCCGGTGACCAGCACGGTGCCGCGCGGCCGCCACGACGGCGGCGCCACCGGCCGGGCTGCCCGGACCATCCGGCGGGCGCGCACCCCGCCGTCGCGGATGGCCACGTGGTCCTCGCCGCCGGTGGTGGTGACCAGGGCGCGCAGCCGGCGCAGGGCGGCCGGGTCGGGGAACTCGGGCAGGTCGACCAGCCCGCCCCAGTGCCGGGGCAGGTCGAGGGCGAGGCCGGTGCCGAGGCCGTGCACGGCGGCCTGGGCCGGGTCGGCGGACTCGCTCGGGTCGACGGCGACCGCGCCGGTGGTGAGGCACCAGATCGGGGCGTCGAGCTGGGCGTCGCCGAGCGCCTGGACCAGCGCCACCGTCGCGGCGAGGCCGCGGGTCAGCGCCGGGTGGTCGGGGTGCGGCCGGTCGTCGAGGGCGAGCAGGCAGAGCAGCACCGTGCCGGGGCCGGGCAGCTCGCGCAGCCGGGCGGCGAGGGCGTCCCGGTCGGCGTCGGCCACCGGGAGGCGGACCACCTCGCCACCGTGCTCGGCCAGGGTGGCCGCGATCATGCCGATCCGCAGGTCGTTGTCGTACCCGTCGGGCACGGCGACCAGCCAGCGGGCCGGCGCCGGACCCGGCTCGGGGTCGGCGACGGACTCCCACACCACCCGGTAGCGCCAGCCGTCCACCGCGGACCGGTCGGCGTGCCGGCGGCGCAGCGCGGACAGGGCGGGCAGCACCTGGCCGAGGGCGGCCGGGTCGACGCCGAGGTCGGCGGCGAGGGCGGCCGGGTCGGCGGCGGCGAGGTCGTCGAGGAAGGTCGGGGCGGCGGCGACCGGCTCGGGCGCCTCCCACCAGTACCAGCGGCGCTGGAACTCGTAGGTGGGCAGCTCGACCCGGCGGGCGCCGGGGTGCACGGCCGCCCAGTCGACCGCGGTGCCCCGGGTGTGAGCGCGGGCCAGCGCGGTGACCAGCTCTCGCTCCTCGTCCCGGTCTCGGCGCAGCAGCGGGACGAAGACCGCGTCCCGGCCGTCGCCGACGCAGTCCGGGCCGGTGGCCGAGAGCGCCGCGTCCGGGCCGAGCTCCAGGAACGTTGTGACGCCCTGGTCGGCGAGCCACCGTACGGAGTCGTGGAAGCGGACGGTGCCGCGCACCTGGCGTACCCAGTGCTCGGGGTCGGTCAGCTCGCCGGTGACCGGTTGTCCGGTCAGGGTGGAGACCACCGCCAGGGTCGGCGCGGTGTAGCACAGCGACCGGGCGACCTCGGCGAAGTCGGTGAGCATGGGTTCCATCAGCGGGCTGTGGAAGGCGTGCGAGACGGCCAGCCGACGGGTCCGCCGGCCGAGGCCGCGCAGCTGCTCGGCGACGGCCAGCGCGGCGGCCTCCACACCGGAGACCACCACGGCGGTCGGGCCGTTCACCGCCGCCAGGTCGACCCGCCCGTCGAGCAGTGGCCGGACCTCCGCCTCGGTCGCCTCCACGGCGACCATCGCCCCGCCGGGGGGCAGCGCCCCCATCAGCCGGCCTCGGGCGGCGACCAGCGCCGCCGCGTCGGGCAGGGTGAGCACGCCGGCGACGTGCGCGGCGGCCAGCTCGCCGATGGAGTGCCCGACCAGGTACGCCGGGCGTACCCCCCAGCTCTCCAGCAGCCGGTACAGCGCCACCTCCAGCGCGAAGAGCGCCGGCTGGGCGTACCCGGTGTCGTTCAGCGGGTCGGCGTCGGCGCCCCACACCACCTCGCGCAGCGGCCGGGCCAGGTGCTCATCGAGGGCGGCGACGGCGGCGTCGAACGCGTCGGCGAAGGCCGGGAAGGCGGTGTGCAGCTGCCGTCCCATGCCGGGGCGCTGGGCGCCCTGCCCGGTGAAGCAGAAGGCGGTGCGGCCGTCGACGCGTACCGTGTCGCGGACCAGGTGGGCGGCGGCGGTGCCGTCGGCGAGCGCGGCCAGGCCGGCGCGGAGCGCGGCGTGGTCGGCGCCGATCACGGCGGCCCGATGCTCCAGCGCCGCGCGGGTGGTGGCCAGCGAGTACGCCACGTCGGCCGGGGCCTGGTCGGCGTGCTCCTCCAGGTGGCCGGCGAGCCGGCGGGCCTGCGCCCGCAGCGCCGGCTCGTCCCGCCCGGAGACCAGCAGCGCCACCGGCCGCGCGCCGGCGTCGTCCGGCGTCGAGGCGGTGTCGTCGCGGACGGGGGCGGCGGTGTCCTGGACTCCGGCGGCCTCGGCGGGCGGCTCCTCGACGATGGCGTGGGCGTTGGTGCCGCTGAGCCCGAACGCGGAGACCCCGGCCCGGCGGGGGCGGTCGCCGCGCGGCCAGGGCCGGGCCTCGGTGAGCAGCCGCACGTTGCCGGTGGACCAGTCCACGTTGGGGGTGGGTTCCTTGACGTGCAGGGTCTGCGGCAGCGTGTCGTGCCGCATCGCCTGCAGCATCTTGATGATCCCGCCGACCCCGGCGGCGGCCTGCGCGTGCCCGACGTTGGACTTGAACGAGCCGAGCCAGAGCGGCCGGTCCGCCGGCCGGCCCTGCCCGTACGTGGCCAGCAGCGCCTGCGCCTCGATCGGGTCGCCGAGGGTGGTGCCGGTGCCGTGCGCCTCGATGGCGTCGACCTGGTCGGCGGTGAGCTGCGCGGCGGCCAGCGCGGCCCGGATCACCCGCTGCTGGGCCGGCCCGTTGGGGGCGGAGAGGCCGTTGCTGGCACCGTCGGAGTTGACCGCGCTGCCCCTGACCAGCCCGAGCACCGGGTGGCCGTGGCGGCGGGCGTCGGCGAGGCGTTCCAGCAGCAGCAGGCCGATGCCCTCGCCCCAGGCGGTGCCGTCGGCGTCGGAGGAGAAGGACTTGCACCGGCCGTTGGGGGCCAGCCCCCGGTCCTGGCTGAACCCGACGAACGAGTCCGGGGTGGACATCACCGTCACCCCGCCGGCCAGGGCCAGGCCGCACTCGCCGGCCCGCAGCGCGTGCGCGGCCAGGTGCACCGAGACCAGCGACGAGGAGCAGGCGGTGTCCACCGTGACGGCCGGGCCCTCCAGGCCCAGCGCGTACGCGACCCGGCCGGAGGCGACACTGGCCAGGCTGCCGACGCCCTTGGCGGCGTAGTCGTGGTAGACGAGGCCGGCGAAGACGCCGGTGGCGCTGCCCTTGAGCGAGGCGGGGTCGATGCCGGCCCGCTCGACGACCTCCCAGGCGGTCTCCAGCAGCAGCCGCTGCTGCGGGTCGGTCTCCCGCGCCTCCCGTGGGCTGATCTTGAAGAAGTCGGCGTCGAACTCCCCCGCGTCGTGCAGGAACCCGCCGTTGACGCAGTACGTCCGCCCGGGCGTCGCCGGCTCCGGGTCGTACAGGCCGGCGACGTCCCAGCCGCGGTTCTGCGGGAACCCGCTGATCGCGTCGCCGCCGGAGGCGACCAGCTCCCACAGGTCGTCGGGGGTGCGGACGCCGCCGGGGAACCGGCAGGCCGCGGCGACGATCGCGATGGGTTCGTGCCAGCGCTGCTCGGCGTCGTGCAGCCGCCGCCGGGTCTGCTGGAGGTCAGCCGTGGCGCGCTTGAGATAGTCGCGCAGCTTGTCGTCGGTCGCCATCGCCGCTCAGCCCATCCCCAGGTTGTCCAGCACCGCGAACAGTTCGTCGTCGGTCGCCGTGGCCAGGTCGTCGTCCGTGCCGTCCGGCCCGGCCGGGTCGTGCCGGGTCCGCCACTCGCGCAGCACCGCCTCCAGCCGGGCGGTGACCCGGGCCGGATCGCCGTCGGTGGGGCCGGCGAGCACCGCCGCGAGCCGGTCCAGTTCGGTCAGCACCGGGTCGTCCCCGCCGACGTCCCGCGCGCCCAGCTCGGCGGCGAGGTGGGCGGCCAGCTCCCGCGAGGTCGGGTAGTCGAAGACCAGCGTCGGCGAGAGCCACCGCCCGCACGCCTCGCTGAGCGCCCTGCGCAGCTCCACGGCGGCCAGCGAGTCGAAGCCGAGGTCCTGGAAGGCCCGGTCCGGCTCGACGGAGCGCCAGTCGGGATGGCCGAGGACGGCGGCGACGTGGGTGCGGACCAGCTCCAGCAGGAAGCGGTCGCGCTGGTCGTCGGGGAGCCCGGCGAGCCGCTGCGCCAGGTCGGGACCGGTCGGCGCGGCGCGGCGGGCCGGTACCCGGACCACCTGGCGCAGCAGCGCCGGCAGCGCGTCGCCGGTGGCGCGCAGCGCGGCGACGTCGAGGCGTACCGGGACCAGGGCGGGGGTCGTCTGCCCGAGCGCCCGGTCGACCAGGGCCAGCCCCTCGGCGACGCCGAGCGGGTGCAGGCCCATCCGGTCCAGCCAGGGCGGCCCGGCCTCCCACGCGCCGAAGGCGAGGGCGGTGGCGGGCAGCTCGCGGGCGGCCCGGTGGGCGGCGAGCGCGTCGAGGAAGGTGGCCGCCGCCGCGGTGGCCGGCCGGCCGGCGCCGAACATCAGCCCGGCGGCCGAGGAAACCAGCACGAACGCGGCGAGGGGCCGGTCGGCGGTCAGCTCGTGCAGGTGCCAGGCGGGGTCGACGGTGGCGCGCAGGGCGGCGGCGAACGCCTCCGGCGCGGTGGTGGCGAGCAGGCTCTCCTCGCGTACGGCGGGGGCGTACACGACGGCGGTGAGCGGGTGCTCCCCGGGGATCGAGTCGAGCAGCGCCGCCACCGCCTCCCGGTCGGTCAGGTCGCACGCGGCGACGGTGACGCCGGCGCCGAGCTCGGCCAGCTCGGCGAGGAGGTCCTTGTCGGCGTCCTCGGCGGGGTCGACGGCGAGCAGCAGGTGGTCGATCCGGTGCTCGGCGACCAGGTGCCGGGCGATGGCCGCGCCCGGTCCGCCGGTCCCGCCGGTGACCAGCACCGTGCCGTCGGTGTCCCAGCGCGGTGGCGCGCCGGCCCCGGCGGTGGCGCGGGTCAGCCGGGGCAGCAGCGCGCGGCCGTCGCGGACGGCCAGCTCCGGTTCGTCGTACGCGAGCAGCGCCGGCAGGGCCACGCAGGAGGGTCCGCTGCCGTCGGTGTCGACGAGCACCAGCCGCCCCGGCTGCTCGGACTGGGCGGCGCGGACCAGCCCCCGCACCGGCGCGAGCACCGGGTCGGCGGGCAGCTCCCCCGCCCCGACCGCGCCCTGGGTGAGCAGCACCAGCCGGGTCCGGGGCAGCCGGCTCTGCGCCAACCAGTCCCGCAGCGTGCCGAGCAGGTCGGTGAGCAGGGCGCGGACCGCCTCCGGCCCCTGCCCGGCCGGGGTCGCCACGGCGTGCAGCAGGTACGCCGGTTCCGGCGCGCCGGCCTCCACGGCGGCGAGCAGCGCGGCCAGGTCGGGGTGCGCGGGCGCGTCGGGGACCACCCCGAACGGGTCTTCGCCGAGCACCGCCCAGGTCGCCGGCGCGACGTCGGGGGCGGCCGCCGGCGCGGGCACCCAGTCGAGGCGGAGCAGGCTCTCGTCGCCGGCGCCGGTGACGGCGGCCAGTTCGTCGACGCCGACCAGCCGGCTCTCCAGGTGTCCGACGGTGAGCACCGAACGGCCGTCGGCGTCGGTGGCGGTCAGCGTGACCCCGCCGCCGACCGGCACCAGGTGGACGCGCAGCGTCGCCGGGGCGGCGGCGTGGCGGGTGACGTCCCGCCAGACCGACGGCTGGACCGGTCCGGCGGCGTCGTCAAGGCGGTGCGGGTGCAGGGCCGCGTCGAGCAGCGCGGGATGCGTCTCGTGGCCGTCGGCGGTGACCCCCTCGGGCAGGCTCACCTCGGCGAACAGCTCGGTGCCCCGGCGCCACACCGCCCGCAGGCCCTGGAAGCTCGGGCCGTACCCGTAGCCGTGGCGCAGCAGGCCGCGGTGGACGTCCTCGACGTCCGCTCGGACCGCGCCCGGGGGTGGCCAGGCGGCCGGCGGCGGGGGCGGGGTGGGTCCGCCGGGGGCGAGCACACCGGTGGCGTGCCGGGTCCACGGCAGCTCCTCGTCGGCGCCGCGGGTGTGGACCCCGACCGGCCGCGCGCCGTGCTCGTCGGGCGGCCCGACCACCACGCGTACGGTGACCGCCTCGTCGGTGAGGATCAGCGGCGTCTCGGCGGTCAGCTCTACCAGCCGGTCACAGCCGACCTGCGCACCGGCGTGCAGGGCGAGGTCGAGCAGGCCGGTGCCGGGGAAGACCACCCGGCCGTGCAGGTCGTGGTCGGCCAGCCAGGGCTGCCCCGGCAGCGAGATCCTGCCCGTGAGCACCAGCAGGTCGTCGTCGGGGACGCTCACCTTGGCGCCGAGCAGCGGATGGCCGGTGGCGACCTGCCCGAAGCCGGAGAGGTCGGCGGTGGAGGGTGCGGCGAGCCAGTAGCGCTGCCGCTGGAAGGGGTAGGTGGGCAGGTCGATCGTGCCGGTGGCCTGCGGTAGCAGCGTGGTCCAGTCGACGGTGGTGCCGGTGACGTGCAGCCTGGCCAGGGCGGTCAGGGCCTGGCGGTGTTCGTCATGTCCTCGCCGCAGGCTGGGGATGATCGTGGCGTCCTCGCTGAGGATGCCCTCGATGAGTGGGGTGAGCGCGGCGTCCGGACCGAGTTCCAGGAACGTCGTGGCTCCCGCCTGGTGCAGGGCGATGATGCCGTCGGCGAAGCGGACCGCCTGGCGCACGTGCCGGACCCAGTAGTCCGGGTCGGTCAGCTCGGACGTGGCGAGAGCGCCGGTCAGGTTGGACACGACCGGGAGTTGCGGCTCGGCGTAGGTGAGGCTCGCCGCGACGGCCCGGAACTCGTCGAGCATCGGGTCCATCAGCCCGCTGTGGAAAGCGTGACTCACCCGAAGGCGGGTCGTCTTCCGACCTTGCTCGGTGAAGTGCTCGGCCACGTGCAGCACGGCGGCTTCGGGGCCGGAGATGACCACCGACCGGGGGCCGTTGACAGCCGCGATGTCCACACCGGCGCCTGCCGCCGTGCCGTTGCCGTTGCCGTTGCCGCTGCCGTTGGCGGCTGAATCGCTTACGACATCAGCTCCAAAGGACCCGACCACCACACCCGGACCCGCCAGCGCCGCCCGCACCTCCTCCTCCGACGCCCGCACCGCCACCATCGCCCCACCAGCCGGCAACGCCTGCATCAACCGACCCCGCGCCGCCACCAGACGAGCCGCATCCGCCAGCGACAACACCCCGGCGACATGCGCCGCCACCAGCTCACCGATCGAGTGCCCCGCCACGAAATCGGCGCGCACACCCCACGACTCCACCAGCCGGAACAGGGCCACCTCAACGGCGAACAACCCCGCCTGGGCGTAACCAGTGAGCCGGATCAGCTCCTCGTCGTCCCCCCATATCACCGACCGCAACGGCCGGTCCAGGTGCCCGTCCAGCTCCGCCACCACCGCGTCGAACGCAGCGGCGAACACCGGGAACACCCCGTACAGCTCACGACCCATGCCCAGGCGCTGCGCGCCCTGACCGGTGAACAACACCGCCAGCCGACCGCCCCGAGGCGTGCCGGTCACCGCGTTCGGCGCGGTGTCGTCGGCCGCCAGGGCGGCCAGGCCAGCGGCAAGTTCCGCCGGGTCGGCGCCGAGCACCACGGCCCGGTGGGGGTGCAGCGCCCGGCCGGTCGCCAGGGTGCGAGCCGCCGCACCCGCGTCCGCCAGGTCCATCGACCCGGCGACCTCCGCCAGCCGACCGGCGAGGGCCCGCAGCGCCGGTACCGACCTCGCGGACACCAACCACGGCAGCACACCGGTCACCCCGGCATCCCCGCCCGCACCGGTCGACACGTCGTCCGGGGCCTGCTCGATGATGACGTGGGCGTTGGTGCCGCTGATGCCGAACGACGACACCCCGGCCCGGCGGGGGCGGGCGTCGACCGGCCACTCGCGCGCCTCGGTCAGCAGTTCCACCGCACCGGCCGACCAGTCCACCTGCGGCGAGGACTGCTCGGCGTGCAGGGTGCGGGGCAGCACCCCGTGCCGCATCGCCAGGACCATCTTGATCACGCCGGCGACTCCCGCGGCGGCCTGGGTGTGTCCCAGGTTCGACTTGATCGACCCCAGCCACAGCGGCCGGTCGGCGGGCCGGTCCTGACCGTAGGTGGCCAGCAGCGCCTGCGCCTCGATCGGGTCACCCAGGGTCGTACCCGTGCCGTGCGCCTCCACCACGTCCACCTCGGCGGCCGGCACACCGGCCGACGCCAGGGCGGCCCGGATCACCCGCTGCTGCGACGGACCGTTCGGCGCGGTGAGACCGTTCGACGCGCCGTCCTGATTGACGGCCGAGCCCCGCACCACCGCCAGGACCGGGTGCCCGTTGCGGCGGGCGTCGGAGAGCCGTTCGACCAGCAGCAGGCCAATGCCCTCGGAGAAGCCGGTGCCGTCGGCGCCCGCGCCGAAGGAGCGGCACCGGCCGTCCGGGGAGAGCCCGCGCTGCCGGCTGAACTCCAGGATCACCTCCGGGGTGGCCATCACGGTCGCCCCACCCGCGAGGGCCAGCGAGCACTCCCCGGCGCGCAGCGCGCGGACCGCCCAGTGCAGCGCCACCAGCGACGACGAGCAGGCGGTGTCGACGGTGACCGCCGGCCCCTCCAGCCCGAGCGCGTACGCGACCCGGCCGGAGGCGATGGAGCCGGTGGCGGTGCTGCCGGCGTAGTCGTGGTACATCAGGCCGGCGAAGACTCCGGTGTCGCTGCCGCGCAGCGTGGCCGGGTCGATGCCGGCGCGTTCCAGGGTCTCCCAGGCGCACTCCAGCAGCAGCCGCTGCTGCGGGTCCATCGCCACGGCCTCGTTCGGGCTGATTCCGAAGAAGTCGGCGTCGAACTCCCCCGCGTCGGCCAGGAACCCGCCCGACCGGGTGTACGTCCGCCCGGCCAGTCCCGGCTCGGGGTGGTACAGGCCGTCGGTGTCCCAGCCCCGGTCGGTGGGGAACCCGGCGATGGCGTCCACCCCGTCGGCGACCAGCCGCCACAGCTGCTCCGGGGAGCCGACCCCACCGGGGAAGCGGCAGCCCATCGCGACGATCGCGATCGGCTCGTCGGCGTCCGCCGGGGCCGCCGCGACCGGGGTGGTCGGGTGGGCCGCGCCGAGCAGCGTCGCGGCGAGGTAGGCGGCGACCGCCGAGACGGTCGGGTGGTCGAAGACCAGCGTGGCGGGCAGCCGCAGGCCGGTCGCCGCGTTGAGCCGGTTGCGCAGCTCCACCGCGGTGAGCGAGTCGAAGCCGAGTTCCTTCAGGGCGCGGCCGGCGTCCACGGCGTCCGGGGTGGCGTGGCCGAGGACCCCGGCGACCTCGGCGCGGACCAGGTCCAGCAGGGTGCGGCGGCGGTCCTCCTCGGGCAGCCGCCGCAGCCGGTCGGCCAGCGAGGCGGCGCCGGTGCTCCGGTGGGCCTGGCGGCGGGGCACCCGGACGAGGTCGCGCAGCACGGCCGGCAGCGCCCCCATGGTGGCCTGGGCGCGCAGGCCGGCCGGGTCCAGCCGGAGCAGCACCGGCGCGGTGACGTCGCCGGCCAGCGCGGCGTCGAGCAGGGCCAGACCGTCGGCCTCGGAGAGGGCGTCGAAGCCCTGCTGGCGCAGCCGGCGCAGCGCCGTCTCGTCGAGGTGGCCGGTCATCCCGGTGCCGCCGGCCCAGAGCCCCCAGCCCAGGGAGTGCGCCGACAGGCCCCGGCTGCGGCGGTGCGCGGCGAGGGCGTCCAGGAAGAGGTTCGCGGCGGCGTAGTTGGCCTGCCCGGCCGGGGCGAGCACCCCGGCGGCGGAGGAGAAGAGGCAGAACAGCGCCAGGTCGGCGTCGCGGGTCAGCTCGTGCAGGTGCCAGGCGGCGTCGACCTTCGGCGCCAGCACGGCGTCCATCCGCTCCGGCGTCAGCGACTGCACGAGGCCGTCGTCGAGCACCCCGGCGGCGTGCACCACCCCGGTCAGCGGGTGCGCGGCGTCCACGGCGTCGAGCAGGGCGCGCAGCGCCACCCGGTCGGCGGCGTCGCAGGCGGCGACGGTGACCCGCGCGCCGAGGTCGGTCAGCTCGGCACGCAGCGCGTCGACGCCGGGGGCGTCCGGGCCACGGCGGCTGGTCAGCAGCAGGTGCCGCACGCCGTGCACGGCGGCCAGGTGGCGGGCCACCAGGGCGCCGAGGCCGCTGGTGCCGCCGGTGACCAGGACGGTGCCGTCGGGTGCCAGCGCCGGCGGGGCGTCGCCGTTCGCGGGGGCGCGCACCAGCCGGGGTACGGCCGCCGCGCCGGCCCGCAGCGTGACCTCGGGCTCGCCGAGGCGCAGCACGGCCGGCAGCACCGCCAGGGAGGCGGGATCGTCGTCGGCGTCGACCAGCAGGAAGCGCCCCGGGTGCTCGGCCGCGGCGGCCCGGAGCACGCCCCGCACCGGCGCGGTGTGCAGATCGTCGTCGGCGTCGGGCAGGAGCGCCACCAGCGTCGCGCCGGCCAGCCGCTCGTCGGCCAGCCACCTTTGGACGACCCGCAGTGCCCGCCGGGCCGCCGCGTGCGCGCCGTCGACCACGTCGCCGGCGCCGGCGCTGACGGGCCAGAGCGCCACCTCGGGTACGGCGGCACCGGCATCCAGGTCGGCCCGGAGCGCGACCAGGTCGGCGTGGTTGGTGGCGGGCGCGCCGATGGGCGGGTCCGCGCCGAGCACCGCCCAGCCGTCGAACGAGCCGACGCCCGCCGCCAGGTCGACCGGTCGGCGGTCCAGGCGCAGTGGCTCCACGGCCGGGGCACCGCCGGCGGCGGCCAGCTGTTCGGCGGCGACCGGGCGGGCCACCAGCGCGCCGACCGAGATCACCGGTGCGCCGGCCGGGTCGACCGCCTCGATCGTGGCCCGGTCCGGTCCGAGGCGCCGCACCCGTACCCGCAGCGCGGTGGCCCCGACGGCGTGCAGGGTGACGTCGGTCCAGGCGAACGGCAGCAGGGTGTCCCCGCCCGCGTCGGAGATCACGCCGGCGTGCAGGCAGGCGTCGAGCATCGCCGGGTGCACCCCGAATCGGTCGGCGTCCGGCTGGGCCGCCTCCGGCAGGGTCACCTCGGCGAAGAGGTCGTCGCCGTGCCGCCAGAGCCCGGTCAGGCCCTGGAACGCCGGGCCGTAGCCGTAGCCCCGCTCGATCAGCCGGGCGTACCCGTCGCGGATGTCGACGGCGGCGGCGTCGCGCGGTGGCCAGTCGGCCGGTGCGGCGGCGGGGGCCGGGGCGGCGGGCGCGAGCAGCCCCTCGGCGTGCCGGGTCCACGGCCGGTCGGAGTCCTCGGGGCGGGAGTGGACGCTGACCGGGCGGGCCCCGTCGGCGTCGGGGGCGCCGACGACGACCTGGAGCGCGAGGGCGCCGCGTTCGGGCAGCACCAGCGGCGCGCCGAGGGTCAGCTCCGCCACGCCTGGCAGGTCGACCTGCTCGCCGGCGTGCAGTGCCAGCTCCACCAGGGCGGCGCCGGGGAGCACCGGCCGGCCGTGGACCTCGTGGTCGGCGAGCCAGGGTTGCCGGGTCACGGAGAGCCGGCCGGTGAGCAGCAGCCCGTCGCCGTCGGCGGGCCGGACCAGCCCGGTCAGCAGCGGGTGGCCCGGGGCGCCCTCACCGGCGCCGGTGGTGCGCCCGGTCGGGTTCTTCCAGTAGCGCCGCCGCTGGAAGGCGTAGGTGGGCAGGTCGACGACCCGGCCGCCGGCGAGGAAGCCGGCCCAGTCCACCGGCGCGCCGTGCACGTACGCCTCGGCGAGCGAGGTGGCGAAACGGCGCAGCCCGCCGTCCTCGCGGCGCAGCGACCCGATCGGTACGGCGGTGACGCCGGCCGCCTCGGCGGTGTCCTGCACGGCGGAGGTGAGCACCGGGTGGGCGCTGGACTCCACGAACACGCGGTGCCCGTCGGCGAGCAGCGCCCGGACAGCCTCGGAGAAGCGGACCGTCTGGCGCAGGTTGCGGTACCAGTAGTCGGCGGTCACCGTGGCGGTGTCCAGCGGCCCTCCGGTGACGGTGGAGTAGAAGGCCACCCCGGCGGTACGCGGGCTGACCGGGGCGAGCGCCTCGATCAGCTTCTCCCGGATGCCCTCGACGTAGTGCGAGTGCGAGGCGTAGTCGACGGCGATCCGGCGGACCTGCACGCCGTCGGCGGTCAGCTCGGCGTGGAACTCGTCGAGGGCGGCGACCTCGCCGCAGACCACCATGGACGACGGACCGTTGACGACGGCGAGCTGGAGCCGGCCGGCCCACCGCTCCAGCCGGGCCTCGACGGCGTCGCGGGGCAGCAGCACGGACATCATCCCGCCGAGGCCGGCGAGTTCCGCGCCGATGAGCCGGCTGCGCAGGGCGACGACGCGGGCGCCGTCGTCCAGGGTGAGCGCGCCGGCGACGCAGGCGGCGGCGATCTCGCCCTGCGAGTGGCCGACCACCGCGGCGGGCCGTACCCCGTGTTCCTGCCAGAGGTGGGCCAGCGACACCATGACCGCCCAGAGCATCGGCTGCACCACGTCGACGGAGTCCCAGAGCGGGGAGTCGGGGTCGCGCAGCACGTCCAGCAGCCGCCACTCGACGTACGGCTCGAGCGCGGTGGCGCACTCGGTGAGCCGGGCGGCGAAGGCCGGCGCCTCGTCGAGCAGCGCCCGGGCCATCCCGGGCCACTGGGAGCCCTGGCCGGGGAAGACGAAGACCGCCCGGGCGTCGGGCAGGACCGTGCCGGTCACCACGCCGGGGGCGTCGGCGGCGTCGGCCAGCGCGCGTACCCCGGTCAGCAGCTCGGCGCGGTCCGCGCCGAGCACCACGGCGCGGTGGCCGAGCCGGGCCCGGGTGGTCAGCAGCGAGTGACCGACGTCCGCCGCCCACGGGTCGGCGGACTGTTCCAGGTACGCCGACAGCCGGGCCGCCTGCCCGCGCAGCGCGTCGGCGCCGCGCCCGGAGAGCACCCAGGGCAGCACCGCGCCGTCCCGCGACGGCATCTCCTGGTTCACCGGGTACCACCGCCTGTTCCGATCGCGAGGTGAGCCGTCTGCGGGTCGTACATGGGTCAGGCCGGGCTGGCCGTGGACCGGGGCGCCGCGTCCACCTTGACGAGGTCGCCGAACTCGGGGAACTGCGCGATGGCCTGCTCGGCGGTCAGCGCCGGCGTACGGGGGCCGCGCAGCACCGCCCAGAGGAAGGCGGGCGTCATCATCCGGGTCATCGGCGCGCAGAGCGACGCCACGTTGAACACGGTGTTGATGACCATGCGGTTGCCGCAGCCGGTCCGGGCGACCCGGGCGGCCATCTTGTTGGCGAACGCGCCGCCGCGCAGCGGCACGTTGGCCCGCACGTGCGGCAGCCCCTGGTCGGTGTTGACGGCGATCTGCCAGGCACCCTGGTTGATCTTCGCGATCGCGGCCTGCACGTTACGGGAGAAGCCGGGCCGCAGGCCACGCACGTCCAGCTCGGTCCGTAGCGCCAGCGCGCACTGCGCGGCGACCGACATGCCGGTGCCGTGCACCGGGTTCAGCGCCTGGGCGGCGTCGCCGATCACCAGGAAGCCCTCCGGCACGGGCAGCTTCTCGAAGCGCCGCCGCTGGTCCGGGATGCTCCGGTAGGCGCGGATCGGCCCGGCCGGGCGAGCCTGGGCGATCAGGTCGGCGATGATCGGGTGGTGCCGGTCCCGGGCGAACTGCGCGAAGCCCTCCTCGTCGGTGGGGGGCTCGCCGCCCCGGCTGCCGAAGAGGCTGAGGATCCAGCGGCCGTTCTCCATCGGCAGCAGCCCGGCGCCCTGGCCGGGGCGGCCGGTGCCCGCCTGCATCTGGATCATCACGCCGGGGAAGTCGTCGCGGGTGCCGGGCGGTGCGGTGAACCAGCGGCTGACGTAGACGATGCCGGCGTCCACCACGTCCTCGCGGACCTGCGGCAGGCCCAGGTCGACCAGCCACTTCGGGGCGCTGGTGGCCCGGCCGGTGGCGTCGACCACCAGGTCGGCGTCGAGGGTGCGCTCCGCGCCACCCTGCTCGACCCGCACGCCGGTGACCCGGTCGGCGTCGCCGACCAGCCCGGTGACCCGGGTGCCCTCCCGGACGCCGATCCGCTCCTCGCGCAGCACCTGCTCGCGGACCACGTGGTCGAGCAGCTCCCGGCTGCACAGCAGCAGGTACGCGTCGGTGTCCAGCCGTTCCATCCAGCCCTCGGGGCCGCGGGCCAGCGCGCCGGAGGGCAGCCCCCGGCGCTTGGCGCCGGCGGCGTACAGCCGGTCGGTGACGCCGGGCAGCAGCTGGTCGAGGGCCTCGACGCCGCCGCGCATGAGGATGTGGCTGTGGTGGCCCTGCGGCAGCCCCTTGCGCGGCTGCGGCTCGGTGGGGAGCTGGTCCCGTTCGACGACGGTGACCTCGTCGACGGCGCGGGCCAGCGCGGCGGCGGCGAGCATCCCGGCGAGGCCGCCGCCGAGGACGACGGCCCGGCTCACTGCTCGATCCCTGAGGTGGCGAGGAAGAGCTTCATCCGCCGCTCGGCGAGTTCCGGGTCCGGCAGCGCGCCGAGGCTGTCGGCCAGCCGGTACGCGGCGGCCAGGTGTGGCACCGAGCGGGCCGACTGCTCGCCCCAGACCATCCGGAAGTGGTCGTGGTGCCCGGCCAGCCAGCCGAGGAAGACGACTCCGGTCTTGAAGAAGAAGATGCTCCGGCCCTCGCCGCTGAACAGGTGCCGGTTGAGCGGCAGGGTCTCCTCCAGCAGCCCCCGGGCCCGGCTGTCGTCGCCGGCGTCGAGCGCCCGGAAGGCCTCGGCGGCGATCGGCACGACCGCGTCGATGACCGGGGTGAGCGGGTGGCTGTGCCCGGACCCGTCGCCGACGAACATCTCCGGGTACTCGGTGGTGTCGCTGGTGTAGAACTTCACGCCCTCGGGCAGCCGCTTGCGCCACTCGACCTGCCGGGCCAGCGACGCCGGTCCGATCTTGACGCCGTCGACCTTGTCCAAGTTGTCGCGGACGATGGCGATCAGCGCGTCGTACGCGTCGTCGGGCTCCTCGTAGCCGAAGTACTCCGAGTTGCGCGGGTCCCACTCCGAGGTGATCCAGTGCACGATCGCCGGCTGGCTCGACTGGCGCAGCAGGTTGCCGTACACGGTGGCGAAGTCCTCGGGGCCGCGGACGGCGACGTTCAGGTGCGGGCTGCACATGATCACCGGCTGTGCGCCGGCCTCCTCGACCACGGCCAGCTGTTCCTCGTAGGCGGCCTGGACCTCGGCGAGGGTGACCGGGGCGAACGGCTCCAGCTGGTCGGTGAGGACGGCCGCGGCCATCCGGCCGCCGACCGCCTTCGCCTCGGCGCCGCAGCGGCGGATCAGCTCGGCGGCGCGGGGCCAGTCCAGCCCCATGCCGCGGTGGGCGGTGTCCATGCCCTCGCAGAGGGTGAAGCCGTACGACCAGAGGTGCCGGCGGAAGGCCAGGGTCGCCTCCCAGTCCAGCGACTGCGGCGGCGGGTCGCCGCCGGGCGGGCCGAAGGGCTCGTTGTCAGCCAGCGGGTCACCCAGCACGTGCGCGGTGGCCAGCACGGATCGGGTCCGGAACGGGGAGGGGTCGGCGGGCTGCACCACGCGCGGCGCCTGGGTCGGGTGGTAGACGGTCAGGGTGCCGTCCGACTCCGGAAGCTTGATCATTTTTTTCTGCTCCGAACCGTCGTCTGGATCGAGTCGGCACAATTCAAGCGACTCACGGGAGTGCGGTTCCATAGCGGCGACCCCCTAATTCCGGGGCAACCCCTCAACGGCTTCCGCCGGCCCGACCGCGCCCCTAGGGGGCGGGCCGGACCGGCGGGCTGCCGGAATTGGTCCGATCGACCGAGATGGCGCCGACCGGACAGTTCAGCGCGGCCGTACGGGTCGCCGCGCGCAGCGCCGGTTCCGGCGATTCCACCAGGACGACCACGAGACCGTCGCGGTCGTCCTGGTCGAACACGGTGGGCGCGAAGTACACGCAATTGCCGGAACCGACGCAGGTTTCCCGGTCGACCTCGACACGCATTGTCGGCGACCCGTCGCTCACCAGGTGACGGGCAGTTCGTGCAACCCGTACGCGTGCGCGTCGAACATGTACGACAGTTTGTCGACGTCGGCGGCCAGGCGCAGCTCCGGAATGCGCGCGAAGAGCGTACGGAAGACGGTTTCGAGCTGCATCCGGGCCAGGTTCGCGCCGGGGCACATGTGGTTGCCGTAACTGAAGGCCAGGTGTCCTTCGGCGTTGCGGTGGATGTCGAACTTATCCGGTTCCGGGAAACGCTCCGGGTCCCAGTTCGCCGCGCCGTTGAGCGCCAGCACGCCCTCGCCCCGGCGGATGGTGCCGCCGCTGACCTCGACGTCGTGGGTGGCCACCCGCACGGTGGCCGAGTCGAGGATGCTGAGGAAGCGCAGCAGTTCCTCGACCGCGCCCGGCCACAGCGACGGGTCCGCCTTGAGCTCGGCGAGCTGCTCCGGGTGCTCCAGCAGCACCACCGTGCCGAGGGAGACGACGTTGGCGGTGGTGTCGGAGCCGGCGATCACCAGCACCCGGGCGATGGCGACCAGGTCCTCGTGTTCGAGGGTGGGCTCGTCGGGCAGCCGGGTCGCGATCCGGCTGAGCAGGTCGTCGCCCGGGTTCTTGGTCTTCTCGGTGATCAGCTCGTCGAGGAACTCGTCCATCTCGGCGATCGCGCCGGCCACCGCCTCCTGCGTCGAGTCCCGGCCGGTGGTGACCTCGGCGTAGCGGCGGAAATAGCCGATGTGCACCGGGTCGACGCCGAGCATCTCGCAGAACAGCAGCGCCGGCACGGGCAGCGCCAACTCGGCCATCAGGTCCAGCGGGCCGCCCTTGGCCAGCATCTGGTCGATCTGCGTGTCGACGATCTGCTGCATCCGCGGGCGGAGCTTGTTGATCCGCGCGGCGGTGAATTCGGGGATCACCATTCGCCGACGGACGGTGTGCTCCGGCGGGTCCATCGCCGGGAACGGGAAGGCGATGTACGGCAGCATCTCCTCCGGCACGTGGAACTGCGCCGGGTAGGCGGGGTTACGCGCATTCGAACTCATCGCCGGGTCACCCAGGACCTGACGCACGTCCCGGTAGCGGGTCAATGCCCAGACGGGTTTACCGGTCATCCGGTTGGTCACCGGAGCGAGTGGATTCTCCTCACGCATCCGCTCGTATTCCTGCGGAACGGCGAGCGGGCACCGGCGCCGGTCCAGCGGAAAATCCGGGCGCTCGGTACCGGTGGTCACGGCATCGGCTGTTTCGGTCATCGCTGCGACGCCTCTCTCTTCAGGGGGCGGCGGGGAATCGATCGGATCGATTCAAGCAGCGCGCCGGCACGGCGGACAGGTTCCGCACCCCCTAAGGTCGGCGATGAGCCCCCTATGCCGGCACCACGGGACGGGGCGGAACGGTTACTGTCACGGCACCGACGGTCCGTTTCCCAATCCCGTGCAGACATCGTTCGGGCGGCGGCATACCCTGAACCGCAGCGACGGGCAGCGGCGAAGGGCGGATGACCGCGGCCGGGCGTCTCAGAGGGAAAGTGGAGTCGATGGGCGGAAGCATTGATCCGGGGCTGCCGGGATACATCGGGGACGCCTGGGGTTTGCGGGACCGACCGAACAAGGGTCCCAAGCGCGCGCTGAGCCTTCCGCGCATCGTCGACGCGGCGGTCGCCATCGCCGCGTCGGAGGGTCTGTCGGCGGTGTCGATGAGCCGGGTCGCGTCGGATCTCGGCGCCTCGACCATGTCGTTGTACCGCTACCTGTCGGCCAAGGACGAGCTGCTCCAGCTGATGATGGACGCGATCTACCAGACGCCGCCGTCCGGGCCCGACTCGCCGGACGAGGGCTGGCGCGCCGGGCTGGCCCGGTGGACCTGGGAGCAGCACGCGATCCTGCGCAGGCACACCTGGGCGCTGCACATCCCGACCCTCGGCCCGCCGGTCACCCCCAACCAGATCATCTGGCTGGAGCGGGGGCTGGAGTGCCTGGGCGGCACCGCGCTGGGCGAGGGCGAGAAGCTGTCGGTGATCATGTTGCTGAGCGGTTTCTGCCGTAACGACGCCACCGTCTCCGCCGACGTGCAGGCCTCGTTCATGGCCAAGGCCCCCGACGAGCTGGCCGCGATGTCCTCCTACGGTCAACTGGTCCGCAAGCTCGCCGGGCCGGACCGCTTCCCGGCGTTCACCGCGGTGATCGACGCCGGCGTGCTGGACACCCCGGCCGGCCCGGACGACGAGTTCGTCTTCGGCCTGGAGCGCATCCTCGACGGGGTGGGCGCCCTGCTCGAGCAGCGCGCTGCGGCGAGGAGCGCGGGCGGCGAAGGGCACTGACCCTCCGCCCGGACGGCCCGCCCCCGCCGACCGACGCGCGCGGCGGTTTCGCCGGCGGCGGCCCGAGCCGGTCAGGCGCGGGCGTGGCCGGCCACCACCCCGTCCGCCGCGTGCCGGCGGATCAGCGCCATGACCTGGGCGGCGTGCCGGTTGAGGTAGAAGTGCCCGCCGGAGAAGACGTGCAGCGCGAACGGGCCGGTGGTGTGCTCCCGCCAGCTCTCCGCGTCGGCCACGTCGACCTGCGGGTCGGCGTCACCGGTCAGCGCGTACACCGGGCAGGTCAGCGGCGGACCCGGCTGGTAGCGGTAGGTCTCGGCGGCCTTGTAGTCGGCGCGCAGCGCCGGCAGGATCATCCGGACCAGTTCGGGGTCGGTGAGCATCTGGGCGTCGGTGCCCTCCAGCTTCAGCATCTCGCTGATCAGCGCCTCGTCGTCGCCCTCGTGCACCCAGGCGGGGCGGTGCCGCGACGGCGCCCGCCGGCCGGAGGCGAACAGCGCGGACACCTCGGTCCCGCGCGCCTGCAGCCGCCGGGCCACCTCGAACGCCACGGTCGCGCCCAGGCTGTGCCCGAACAGCGCCAGCGGCCGGTCGGCCCAGACGGTCACCTCGTCGACGAGGGCGTCGACCAGCCGGGGCACGTCCTCGAAGGCCGGCTCGGCGCGGCGGTCCTGGCGGCCCGGGTACTGCACGGCCAGGACGTCCAGGCCGGGGCTCAGCGCCTGGGACACCGGATAGAAGTACGACGCGGAGCCACCGGCGTGGGCGAAGCAGACCAGCCGGGTGGGGGCGTCCGGGGCGGGGTGGAAGCGGCGGATCCAGGCGCCGTTGTCCGTGGGCATCTCGTGCATCCTTCGCGTCGGTGCGCCGGCGCGGCCGGCGCGGGAGGAACGGCCCGGCCGCCGCCGGCCCGGCCGGGGGGGGTCGCCCCGGCCGGGAACACGGCGGTGGTCAGTCGTCGTCGTCGGCGTCGCCGTACAGCGACATCTCCGGGGCGATGACGAAGTCGGAGACGTCCTTGGTCCGCCGCTTGACCCGGCCGAGGGCCGCCTTGACGGCGACGTCGAGCCGGTCCCGCTTGGCGGCCTCGCGGGCCTCCCGGCGGTCGACGAACTCCGGCATCACCTCGCGGGCGAACAGCTCCAGCGATTCCATGATGTGCTCGTGCTTGTTCTTGCCGATCTGCACCGAGAAGATGATCTGGTCGACGCCGACGGACTCGTACCGGCGGATGATGTCGGCGATCTGCGCCGGCGTGCCGATGCCCCGGCGCAGCTGCCCGACCTGGTCCATCATCGCCTGCGACTCGGCCGACTGGAGGTCCTTCTCGTCCGGCACGATCGCGTCCCGGGTGAAGCCCATGCTCTCCCGGGCGTCCTGGAAGCCCTGCCAGATGTCGGTCACGCCCGGCTGGTGCTCACCGGTGATGTAGTAGTGCATCAGGGCGTACGAGAAGAAGTACGCGCCCTCCAGGCCGCGGTCGAGGGCGACCTCCTCGTCCTCGTGGCACATGAACGGCAGCACCATGGCGACGTTGGCGTTGACCGCCTGGCCGATCGGGACGCAGTCGTCCGACTCCAGCGTCCGGTAGTAGGCCTCGACCCACTCCTCGGCCTCCTCCGGGTTGACGAAGGAGAAGGCGAGCGCGCCCATGCCCTCGCGGGCCGCCTCCTGGATGCTCTCCCGGCGGGTGCAGGCCCGCCACAGCGGCGGGTGCGGCTTCTGCTTCGGCTTGGGGATGACGTTGCGGACGGGCACGTCGACCCACTTGCCCTTGTGGCCGGTGAACGGGGTCTCGGTCATCATCCGGATGACCACCTCGAGCGCCTCGTGCCACTGCTCCTGCTTGTCCGCCAGCTCGATGCCGAAGGCGCCCACCTCCAGCTGGGAGCTGCCCTGGCCGGAGCCGAAGTCCACCCGGCCGCCGGAGATCAGGTCCAGCATGGCCAGCCGCTCGGCGATCCGCACCGGGTGGTTCACCGCCGGCGGCATGTGGATGATGCCGTGCGCGAGCCGGATGTTCTTGGTCCGGGCCGCGGCGGCGGCGAGGAAGACCTCCGGCGCCGAGGAGTGCGAGTACTCCTCGAAGAAGTGGTGTTCGGTGCCCCAGGCGTAGTCGAAGCCGAGCCGGTCGGCCAGCTCGATCTGCTCCAGCGCCTCCTGGAACAGGCGTTCCTCGCTGTCCTCGGCCCACGGCCGGGGAAGTTGGTGGTGATAGGTCAAGCCGAAGCGCATGCGTTCCTCCGCGTGACGAGAAGCTGCCCGGTGGCCATGACGCTAGGGCCGCGGGGGCCGGATCCGGCCTGGCGGAGGCCGTAATCAGGGGCCCGGCGGGGCCCGTTCAGGGGTCGGCCGGCGCGGCCTAGGGGGTGCCCGGGACGGCGGGCGCGGTGCCGCCGGCGGCCAGCACCGATCCGGATACGGCGGGCGCCGGCGGGACGGCCGGGGCGGGACGGCGGAACCCGGCGAGGAAGAACAGCAGCGGGTCGGCGTCGCCGTCGACCACCTCCAGGTCGCGTACCCGGCCGACGGCGATGACGTGGTCCCCGCCCGGATACTCCGCCTCCACGGTGCACTCCACCCAGGCCAGCGAGCCGGGCAGCCGGGGTGACCCGGTCACCGGGCCGGGCGTCCAGTCCACCCCGGTGAACTTGTCGATGGCCCGGCTGGCGAAGGTCCGGCACAGCCCCTCCTGCTCGGCGGTCAGGATGTTCACCCCGAACGCGCCCCGGGCGCGGATCAGCGGCCAGGAGCGGGAGGTGCGGGACACCGAGAAGGAGACCAGCGGCGGGTCGAGGGAGAGCGAGACGAACGACTGGCAGGTGAAGCCGACCGGCCGTACCCCGTCGCCGGCGGCGGTGATGATGGTGACCCCGGTGCAGAAGAGTCCGAGGACGTGCCGGAAGGCGCCGGGGTCGACCCGGCCCGCCGTGGTGCCCGTACGCGATGTCATCGCTCTCCCGCCCGTCAGCCCGGCGCCGGCGCGGGGGCGTCCCCGCCCTCGGCCGGTGCCTCTTCGAGGATCACGTGTGCGTTGGTGCCGCTGATGCCGAAGGAGGACACGGCGGCCCGGCGCGGCCGGCCGGTCTCCGGCCAGGGCCGGGCCTCGGTCAGCAGCTCCACCCGCCCGGCCGACCAGTCGACCTGCGGGGTCGGCGCGTCGACGTGCAGCGTGGCGGGGAGCAGCCCGTGCCGCATGGCGAGCACCATCTTGATCACTCCGGCGACCCCGGCGGCGGCCTGGGTGTGCCCGAGGTTCGACTTGACCGACCCCAGCCAGAGCGGCTCCCCCGCCCGGTCTCGCCCGTACGTGGCCAGCAGCGCCTGGGCCTCGATCGGGTCGCCGAGCCGGGTGCCGGTGCCGTGCGCCTCCACCGCGTCCACGTCGGCCGGTCGCAGCCCGGCGCTGTCGAGGGCCTGGCGGATGACCCGCTGCTGGGCGGGCCCGTTGGGCACGGTGATGCCGCTGGACGCGCCGTCGGAGTTCACCGCCGCGCCCCTGATCACGGCGAGGATCCGCCGGCCGTTGCGGCGGGCGTCGGAGAGCCGCTCCAGGACCAGCAGGCCGCTGCCCTCCCCCCAGCCGGTGCCGTCGGCGGCGGCGGCGAACGACTTGCACCGGCCGTCCGGGGCGAGCCCGCGCTGCGAGCTGAAGTAGACGAACGTCTCCGGCGTGGACATCACGGTGATGCCGCCGGCCAGCGCGAGGGTGCACTCCCCGGAGCGCAGCGCGTGCCCGGCCAGGTTCAGCGCGACCAGCGAGGACGAGCAGGCGGTGTCCAGGGAGACCGACGGCCCCTGCAGCCCGAGGGTGTAGGAGATCCGGCCGCTGGTGATGCTGCCGCCACCGTCGGCCCCGTCGTAGTCGTGGTACATCACCCCGCAGTACACGCCGGTGCGGCTCTCCTTGAGCGAGAGCGGGTCGATCCGCGCGTGCTCCAGGGCCTCCCAGGCGGTCTCCAGGATCACCCGCTGCTGCGGGTCGATGTCGCGGGCCTCCCGAGGGGAGATACCGAACAGGTCGGCGTCGAAGTCGGCGGCGTCGTGCAGGAACGCGCCCTCGCGGGTGACGGTCCGGCCGGGGCGGCCGGGCTCCGGGTCGTACAGGGCGTCGGTGTCCCAGCCGCGGTCGGTCGGGAACGGGGTGACCGCGTCCCGGCCCTGGGCCAGCAGCTCCCAGTAGCTCTCCGGGGAGTCCACGCCGCCGGGCAGCCGGCAGGCCATCCCGACGATGGCGATCGGTTCGTCGGCGGCCTGGGCGAGCCGGGCGTTCTCCTGCCGGAGCCGGTCGTTCTCCAGCAGCGAGGTCCGCAGCGCCGCGACGATCTGGTCGGTGTCCACGCCGCTCACCGGTGCGCTCCGTTCGGGTCGGCGCCGCCGAGGGCGGCGCGGACCAGGTCGTCCACCGCCATGTTCCGGATCTCCTCGCTGCGGTCGGCGGCGGTGGGCGCCGCGGTGGGCGGAGGTTCGACGCCCGGCGCGGTGAGCCGCAGCAGGGCGTCGAGCAGGCCCGCCTCGCGCAGCGCGGCCAGCGGGATGGTGGCCAGCCGGCGGCGTACGTCGTCCTCGTCCTCGGCATCGGCGCCCGCCGGCCCGGCGGGCGCGTCGGCGGACGGTCCGACCGGCACCTCCTCGGCCAGTTCCTCGCGCAGCAGCCGAGCCACCTCGGCCGGGGTCGGGTGGTCGAACATCAGCGTGGCGGCGAGCCGCAGCCCGGTCGCCGCGCTGAGCCGGTTGCGCAGCTCGATCGCGGCCAGCGAGTCCAGGCCGAGCTCGGTGAAGCCCCGGTGGACGTCGATCTCGCCCGGTTCGGCGTGCCGGACGGCGGCGACGTGACCGCGGACCAGGTCCAGCAGCATCCGCTGCCGGCCCTCCTCGGGCAGCGCGGCGAGGCGCGGGACGAGGCTGCCCTCGTCCACCGGGGGAGCGGGCGCCTCGGCGGTGGCGGCCGGGGTGGCCGCCGGGGCGGGCCGGCGACCGGCGGCGGCGCGGGCGACGTCGCGCAGCTTGGCCGGGATCTCGGTGCCGGTCGGGTCGGGGCGCAGCGGCACCAGCACCGGCTCGTCGACCCGCATCGCCTGGTCGAACAGGGCGAGCCCGTCGGCCGGTGCCAGCGCCGGCATGCCCATCGCGGCGAGCCGCCGGGTGACCCCGGGGTCCGTGCCGCCGGCCAGGCCGGCGCCCTCGCCCCACAGGTTCCAGACCAGCGAGGTGGCGGGCAGCCCCATCGACCGGCGGTGCCGGGCCAGCGCGTCGAGGAAGCTGTTCGCCGCCGCGTAGTTGCCCTGGCCGGCCGGGTCGAGCAGGCCGGCCACCGAAGAGAACAGGACGAACGCGGTCAGCTCCCGCTCCTCGGTCAGCTCGTGCAACGCCCAGGCGGCGTCCACCTTGGGCGCCAGCACCGCGGCGAGCCGGTCCGGGGTGAGCGAGGTGAACAGCGCGTCGTCGAGCACGGCGGCGGCGTGCACCACGGCCGTCAACGGCTGCGGCAGCCCGTCGACCAGCGCCGCCAGGGCCTTCGGGTCGGTGACGTCGCAGGCGGCGACGGTCACCTCGGCGCCGAGCCCGGCCAGCTCGTCGCGCAGCCGCGCCGCGCCCGGGGTGTCTGGGCCACGCCGGCTGACCAGCGCCAGGTGCCGCACGCCGTGCGTGCCGACCAGGTGCCGGGCGACCAGCGCCCCGAGACCGGTGGTGCCGCCGGTGACCAGCACCGTGCCGTCGGGCCGCCAGGGCGACGGGGGCAGCTCGGTCGGCACCGGGACGGGGGCCAGCCGGGGCACCTTCACCTGGTTGCCGCGCACGGCGACCTCCGGCTCGGGCAGCGTGACCACGGCCGGCAGCATCCGCAGGCTGGCCTCGTCGGAGTCGAGGTCGACCAGCATCAACCGGTCCGGGTTCTCGGCCTGCGCGGCGCGCAGCAGACCCCAGATTGGGGCGACGGTCAGGTCGAGGTGTCCGCTGTCGTCGTCGGCCGCGAACCAGGTCAGCACCACCAGCCGGGTGGCGGCGAACCGCTCGTCGGCGAGCCAGGCCCGGGTGGTCTCCAGCACCCCGGCCAGGCCGTCGCGGACCGCCTCGGGCACCTCGCCGTCCGCCGGCTCGACCGGCAGGAACACCACATCGGGTACGCCGTCCGTCGCGGCCGCCGCGGCCAGCGCCGCCAGGTCCGGGTACGCGGGCACATCCGCGCGGCCGAGGTCGACCTCGCCGCCGAGCACCGCCCACCGCCCGGGTACGGCCTCGGCGGCCTCGCCCAGCGGCAGTTGGGGCCAGTCGACCCGGAACACCGAGTCGAGGTGGCGGGTGCCGGTCATCGCCGCTCCGGCGGCCACCAGCCGGTCCGCGGTGACCGGCCGGACCACCAGCGACTCGACGGTGGCGACCGGGGTGCCGGTGGTGTCGGCCAGGTCCAGGCGGACCGCCTCGGAGCCGGCACTCTCGTCGGAGTTGGTCCAGTTGATCCGTACCCGCAGGCGGCTGCGGCCGCCGGAGTGCAGCCGTACCCCGGTCCAGGAGAACGGGAGCTGGCCGGCGCCGATGTCCTGCGGCTTGCGCCCGCCGAGGAAGTCGGTGGCGCTGAGCGCGGCATCGAGCAGCGACGGGTGCAGCCGGTACGCGGCCGCGTCCTGCCGGGCCTCGTCGGGGAGCGCCACCTCGACGAAGAGGTCCCGGCCGCGCAGCCAGACGGCACGCAGCCCGCGGAACATCGGCCCGAAGTGGTAGCCCTGCGCGGTCAGGTAGTCGTAGACGCCGCTGATGTCGACCGGCTCGGCGTCGGCCGGCGGCCACTGGCCGACCCCGACACCGAACTGCCCCGGGGTGACCGGCGGCGCGTTCTCGGTGGCGAGCCAGCCGGTGACGTGCCGGGTCCAGCCCACCTCGGGCGGGGCGTCGTCGAACCGGGACCAGATGGCGATGCTCCGCCGGTTCCCGGCGTCCGGCTCCCCCACCACCACCTGGACGGCCGCGCCACCGTGGTCGGGCAGCGGCATCAACTGCTCGATGATCAGTTCCTCGACCACGTCGCAGCCGACCTCCTCGGCGGCCCGCAGGGCCAGCTCGACGAAGCCGGTGCCGGGAAGCAGCCCCATGCCCATCACGTTGTGATCGGCCAGCCAGGCGTGGGTCTCGAGGGCGAGCCGGCCGGTGAGGACCACGCCGCCGCCCTGCGGCGCCACCATGACGGCACTGAGCAGCGGGTGGTCGGCGTCGCGCTGGCCGTGCCCGGCGGCGTCGCCCGCTCGGGTCTTCGGGGCGTTCAACCACAGGTGCCGCCGCTCGAACGGGTACGTGGGCAGGTCGACCCGGGTGCCGCCGTCGAGGACCTCCGTCCAGCGGACCGGCGTGCCGGTGACGTGCAGCCGGGCCAGGGCGTCGAGCAGCTGGGTCACCTCGGGCCGGTCCCGGCGCTGGGCCGGCGCGACGACGGTGTCGGTCACGACGCCCTCGATCATCGGGGTGAGCGCGGCGTCCGGGCCGAGCTCCAGGAACGTGGTCGCTCCCGCCTGGTGCAGGGCGGTGATGCCGTCGGCGAAGCGGACCGCCTCGCGAACGTGGCGGACCCAGTAGTCGGGGTCGGTCAGGTCGGTGGTGGCGAGGGCGCCGGTCAGGTTGGACACGACCGGAAGGTGCGGCTCGGTGTAGGTCAGCTCTGCCGCCACAGCACGGAAGTCGTCGAGCATCGGGTCCATCAGCCCGCTGTGGAACGCGTGACTCACCCGCAGGCGAGTCGTCTTGCGGCCCAGGTTGGTGAAGTGTTCGGCGACCGCGAGCACGGCGGTTTCGGGGCCGGAGATGACCACGGACCGGGGGCCGTTGACGGCCGCGATGTCCACACTGCCAGCCGCTGCCAGACCGCCACCATTACCCGTGCCCGTGCCCGTGCCGCTGCCCATGCCGTTGGCCACGACCTGGCCGACGCCGTCCTCGGTTCCGTTGCCGTTGCCGTTGCCGTGGGAGTCTGAGTCGTTTACGACATCAGCTCCAAAGGATCCGACCACCACACCCGGACCCGCCAGCGCCGCCCGCACCTCCCCCTCCGACGCCCGCACCGCCACCATCGCCCCACCAGACGGCAACGCCTGCATCAACCGACCCCGCGCCGCCACCAACCGAGCCGCATCCGCCAACGACAACACCCCGGCCACATGCGCGGCAGCCAGCTCACCGATCGAATGCCCGGCCACGAAATCAGCCCGCACACCCCACGACTCCACCAGCCGGAACAACGCCACCTCGACCGCGAACAACCCGGCCTGCGCATAACCCGTCCGCCGGATCAGCTCCTCATCCTCACCCCAGACCACCTCACGCAACGGCCGATCCAGATGCGCATCCAACTCCGCCACCACCGCGTCGAACGCAGCCGCGAACACCGGGAACACCGCGTGCAGCGAGCGACCCATACCCAGGCGCTGCGCGCCCTGACCAGTGAAGACGACCGCCGTCCGGCCGCCGGAGCGCGCGATGCCGGTGACCACGCCGGTGGCGACCTCCCCGGCCGCCAGGGCGGCCAGGCGGGCGGTCAGTTCGTCCCGGTCCGCGCCGAGCACCACGGCCCGGTGCTCCAGGGCGGCCCGGCCGGTGGCCAGGGACCAGGCGACATCCCGGTCGGCCAGGTCGTCCCGGCCGTCGAGGTGGGCGGCCAGCAGCTCCGCCTGGGCCCGCAGCGCCCGGTCGGTACGCCCGGACAGCAGCCACGGCCGCACCGGCGCCGGCTGGGCGTCGCCGGCCGGCGGGTCGGCGGGCCGGTCCGGACCGGCCAGGTCCGCCGGCGCCTCCTCGATGATCATGTGCGCGTTGGTGCCGCTGAGCCCGAACGACGAGACCGCCGCCCGGCGGGGGCGGGACTGTGCCGGCCACTCCCGCGGCCGGGTCAGCAGCTCCACCGCGCCGGAGGACCAGTCCACCTCGTCGGAGGGGGCGTCGACGTGCAGCGTCGCCGGCATCAACCCGTGCCGCATCGCCTGCACCGCCTTGATCACCCCCGCCACGCCGGCGGCGGCCTGGGTGTGCCCGAGGTTCGACTTGACCGACCCGAGCCACAGCGGACGGTCCCGGTCCCGGCCGTACGTGGCGAGCAGGGCCTGCGCCTCGATCGGGTCGCCGAGCGCGGTGCCGGTGCCGTGCCCCTCGACCAGGTCCACCTCGGCCGGGGCGAGCGCGGCGGCGGCCAGGGCGGCCTCGATGACCCGCTGCTGGGAGGGGCCGTTCGGGGCGGTCAGCCCGTTGGACGCGCCGTCCTGGTTGATCGCTGAACCGCGCACCACGGCCAGCACGGGGTGGCCCTTGCGCCGGGCGTCGGAGAGGCGTTCCACCAGCAGCAGCCCGATCCCCTCGGACCAACCGGTGCCGTCCGCGCCGTTCGCGTACGCCTTGCACCGGCCGTCCGGGGCGAGGCCCCGCTGCCGGCTGAAGTCGACGAAGACGTCCGGTGTCGGTAGCACCGTCACGCCGCCGGCCAGCGCCATCTCCACCTCGCCCTGGCGCAGCGCCTGGCAGGCGATGTGCAGCGCGACCAGCGACGAGGAGCAGGCCGTGTCGATGGTGACCGCCGGCCCCTCCAGACCCAGCGCGTACGCCACCCGCCCGGAGGCGATGCTGGCGCCGCTGCCGCCGCTGAGGTACGCCGCGATCTCCTCGGGCACGTGCTGCTGCACCCGGCTGCCGTACTCGGTGTACATGACGCCGACGTAGACGCCGGTGCGGCTGCCCCGCATCGAGGCGGGGTCGATGCCGGCCCGCTCGAACGCCTCCCAGGCGCCCTGGAGCAGCAGCCGCTGCTGCGGGTCCATGGCGAGCGCCTCGCGCGGCATGATGCCGAAGAACTCCGGGTCGAACTCGGCCGCGTCGTGCAGGAACCCGCCGGTCTTGACGTACGTCTTCCCGGCCGCGCCGGGCTGCGGGTCGTAGACCGCCTCGACGTCCCAGCCCCGGTCGACCGGGAACTCGGAGATCGCGTCGCGCTCCTCGACCAGCAGCCGCCACAGGTCGTCGGCGGAGCGCACCTCGCCGGGGTAGCGGCAGTGGATCGCGACGATGGCGATCGGGTCGTCGTCGGGCGCGGCCGGGGCGGTCGGGGCGAGCACCGGTGCGGCGGCGGGGGCGGCCCCGACCAGCCGGTCGGCGAGGAAGCGCGCGGCGGCCTCGGCGGTCGGGTGGTCGAAGACCAGGGTGGCGGGCAGCCGCAGGCCGGTCGCCTCGTTGAGGGCGTTGCGCAGCTCGACGGCGGCGAGCGAGTCGAAGCCGAGGTCCTTGAACGCCCGGTCGGGGGCGACCGCCTCGACGCCGGAGTGCCCGAGCACCGCCGCCACCCGGGCGCGAACGAGTTCGACCAGGACGCGGTGCCGTTCCGCCTCGGTGACACCGGCGAGCCGTTGGGCCAGCCCGCTGGCCGTGCCGCCGCCGCTGGTCGTACCGGCGGCGGCGCGCCGGGTGGGGGCGGTGACCAGGCCCCGCAGCAGGGTCGGCACGTCGCCGCGGGCCCGGACGGCGGCCGGGTCGACGCGCAGCGGCACGACCAGCGGTTCGCCGGTCGCCACGGCGGCGTCCAGCAGGGCGAGGCCGTCGTCGACGCCGAGCGCCGGCAGGCCGAGCCGGCGCACCAGGGCGACGTCGTCGGCCGAGGCGTCGCCGAGGTCCCAGAGGCCGAAGGCGACCGCGGTGGCGGGCAGGCCGGCGGCGGCCCGGTGAGCGGCGAGGGCGTCCAGGAAGACGTTCGCGGCGGCGTAGTGCCCCTGCCCGGCGGCCAGCACCAGGCCACCGGCGGAGGAGAGCAGCACGAACGCGTCGAGCGGCAGGTCCCGGGTCAGCTCGTGCAGGTGCCAGGCGCCGTCCACCTTGGGCGCCAGCACCGGGTCGAGCCCGTCCGGGTCGAGGTCGGAGACCAGGCCGGCGCCGGGTACGCCGGCGGCGTGCACCACGGCGGTGAGCGGGTGCTCGGCGGGTACGGCGGCGAGCACGGCGGCGACGGCGGCACGGTCGGTGACGTCGCACGCGGCGACGGTGACCTCGGTCGCGCCGAGGGCGCCCAGCTCGTCGCGCAGCGCCGCCGCGCCGGGCGCGTCGGGGCCGCGCCGGCTGGTGAGCACGAGCCGGCGTACCCCGTGGGTGGTCACCAGGTGCCGGGCGATCAGCGCGCCGAGCCCGCCGGTGCCGCCGGTGACCAGAATGGTGCCGTCCGGGTTCCAGCCGGGCGCGCCGTCGGCGGGGCGCAGCCGGGCCAACCGGGGCACGTTGACCCGGCCGGCGCGGACCGCCGCCTCGGGTTCGGCGGCGGCGACGGCGGCGAGCAGCCGCGCGGAGTCGGCGCTGCCGTCGGTGTCGAGCAGGCCGAACCGGCCCGGCTGTTCGCCGGCCGCCGCCCGCAGCAACCCCCAGACGGGGGCCTGGGCCAGGTCGACGTCGTCGCTGGTCGCGGTGGCGACGGCCTGCCGGGTGACGACGGTCAGCCGCGCCCCGTCGAGCCGCCCGTCGGCCAGCCAGGACCGCACCGTGCGCAGCGTGTCGCGGGTGACGGCGCGGGCCGCCTCGGCCGGGTCGCCCCCGCCGGTGGGGGCGGCGAGCAGGACCAGGTCCGGGGTGCCGGTCTCCCCCGCGTCGAGCGCCGCGCCGAGCGCGGCCAGATCCGGGTACCCGGGCAGTCCGGTCCCCGGCAGGTCGCCGAGCACGACGGCCCGGCTGGTCGCCGACGGGACCGGCGCCGGGGTCCACTCCAGGCGCAGCAGCGCGCCGGCGCGGTCGTCCTGCGCGAGCTGCCCGGCGGAGACCGGCCGGACCAGCAGCGACTCGACGGTGGCGACGGGGCGTCCGTCGGGGTCGGCCACCCGGATCCGGCACTCCTCGTCGCCGCGCAGCCGTTCCAGGTGTACGCGCAGCGCGCGGGCCCCGGCGGCGTGCAGGGTGACCCCGGACCAGGAGAACGGCAGCAGCGTCTCGCCGTCCAGCGGGCCGTCCTCGCCGAGTTGGTCGGCGTGCATGGCGGCGTCGAGCAGGGCCGGGTGCAGCCCGTACCGCTCGGCGTCCTCGCTCTCGGGGAGCGCGACCTCGGCGAAGACGTCCTCGCCGCGCCGCCAGGCGGCCCGCAGGCCCTGGAACGTCGGGCCGTAGCCGTAGCCGCGGGCGCGCAGCCCCGGGTAGAAGCTCTCCACCGGCAGCGCGGTGGCACCCGGCGGCGGCCACTGGGTGAGGTCCCAGGTGGCCGGGGCGGCGGTCGGCGCGATCGCGCCGGTGGCGTGCAGGGTCCACCCCCCGTCCGCGCCGTCGGGTCGGGAGTGGATTCCGATCTGGCGTACGCCGTTGTCGTCGGGCGACCCGACGATCACCTGGACGGCCACCGCGCCCCGGCCGGGCAGGATCATCGGCGCCCGGTGGGTCAGCTCCTCGACCCGGCCGCAGCCGACGTGGTCACCGGCGCGGACGGCGAGTTCGACGAAGCCGGTGCCGGGCAGCAGCACCGCACCGAGGATCTCGTGGTCGGCCAGCCAGCGCTGCCGGTCGACGGCGAGCCGCCCGGTGAGCACCACCCGGTCGGTGTCGGCGGCCGGTACGGCGGCGCCGAGCAGCGGGTGCCCGACCGGGTCGAGCCCGACCGAGCCGACGTCGCCGGCGGGCGGCAGCGGGTTCAGCCAGTAGCGCCGCCGCTGGAACGGGTACGTGGGGAGGTCGACGGTGCGGGTGGTCTGCGGGAGCAGCGCGGTCCAGTCGACGGTGGTGCCGGTGACGTGCAGCCTGGCCAGGGCGGTCAGGGCCTGGCGGTGTTCGTCATGACCCCGCCGCAGGGACGGCACGACGGTGACCTCGTCGGTGAGGATGCCCTCGATCATCGGGGTGAGCGCGGCGTCCGGGCCCAGTTCGAGGAAGGTGGTCGCTCCCGCCCGGTGCAGGGTGGTGATGCCGTCGGCGAAGCGGACGGCCTCGCGGACGTGGCGGACCCAGTAGTCCGGGTCGGTCAGCTCGGTCGTGGCGAGAGCGCCGGTCAGGTTCGACACGACCGGGAGCTGCGGCTCGGCGTAGGTCAGGCTCGCCGCGACGGCCCGGAACTCGTCGAGCATCGGGTCCATCAACCCGCTATGGAAGGCGTGACTCACCCGCAGCCGCGTGGTCTTGCGACCTTGCTTGGTGAAGTGCTCGGCGACGTGCAGCACGGCCGCTTCGGGGCCGGAGATGACCACCGACCGGGGGCCGTTGACGGCCGCGATGTCCACACCAGCATTTGCCGCCAGGCCGATGTCGGTGGCGTTGCCGGTGGCGTTGCCATTGGCGGCTGAGTCGTTTACGACATCAGCTCCAAAGGATCCGACCACCACACCCGGACCCGCCAGCGCCGCCCGCACCTCCTCCTCCGACGCCCGCACCGCCACCATCGCCCCACCAGACGGCAACGCCTGCATCAACCGACCCCGCGCCGCCACCAACCGAGCCGCATCCGCCAACGACAACACCCCGGCCACATGCGCCGCGGCCAGCTCACCGATCGAATGCCCGGCCACGAAATCAGCCCGCACACCCCACGACTCCACCAGCCGGAACAACGCCACCTCGACCGCGAACAACCCCGCCTGTGCAAAACCCGTCCGCCGGATCAGCTCCTCGTCATCACCCCAGATCACCTCACGCAACGGCCGATCCAGATGCGCGTCCAGCTCTGCCACCACCGCGTCAAGGGCAGCGGCGAACACCGGGAACACCCCGTGCAGCTCACGACCCATGCCCAGGCGCTGCGCGCCCTGACCGGTGAACAGCACCGCCAGCCGACCGGCCCGGGCCACCCCGGACACCACCCCTGGCGCGGACTCGCCGTCGGCGAGCGCGGCGAGGGCCGGCGACAGCTCCGCCGGGGTCGCGCCGAGCACCACCGCTCGGTGGTCGAAGAGCGCCCGACCGGTCGCCAGGGTCCGGGCCGCGGGTGCCACCTCGGCCGGGTCCATCGACCAGGCGAACTCCGCCAGCCGGCCCGCCAGGCTCCGCACCGCCGCCTCGGACCGGGCGGAGAGAAGCCACGGCACCGCCACCGGGAGGCCGGCGGACCCGACCGGGCCGGGGGCGTCGCCGGCAGGCCCGGCCGGCGTCGGGGATTCGTCCGGGGCCTGCTCGATGATGACGTGCGCGTTGGTGCCACTGATGCCGAACGACGACACCCCGGCCCGGCGCGGATGCCCGTTCACCGGCCACTGACGCGCCTCGGTCAACAGCTCCACCGCACCGGCGGACCAGTCCACCTGCGGCGACGGCGCGTCCACGTGCAGGGTGGGCGGCAGGACGCCGTGGCGGATCGCGTGGACCATCTTGATGATCCCGGCGACCCCGGCGGCAGCCTGGGTGTGCCCGAGGTTGGACTTGATCGAGCCGAGCCAGAGCGGGCGCTCCGCCGGGCGCTCCTGGCCGTACGTGGCGAGCAGCGCCTGCGCCTCGATCGGGTCGCCCAGAGTCGTACCCGTGCCGTGCGCCTCCACCGCGTCGACCTCGGCGGCGCTGACACCCGCCGACGCGAGCGCGGCCCGGATCACCCGCTGCTGCGACGGGCCGTTCGGCGCGGTCATGCCGTTGGACGCGCCGTCGGAGTTGACCGCCGAGCCGCGCACCACGGCGAGGACCGGGTGACCGTTGCGGCGGGCGTCGGAGAGCCGCTCGACCAGCAGGACGCCGACCCCTTCACCCCAACCGGTGCCGTCGGCCGACGCGGCGAACGACCGGCACCGCCCGTCGGAGGAGAGACCGCCCTGCCGGTTCATGTCGATGAAGGTGTCCGGGGTGGACATCACCGTCACGCCGCCGGCCAGGGCCAGCTCGCACTCCCCGGTGCGCAGCGCCTGGATCGCCCAGTGCAGCGCCACCAGCGACGACGAGCAGGCGGTGTCCACGGTCACCGCCGGCCCCTCCAGCCCGAGCACGTAAGCGACCCGCCCGGAGACCACGCTGGTGTGGCCGCCGTTGCCGAGGTAGCCCAGCGCCTCCTCCGGCATCTCGCCGGGACGGGTCGCCCAGTCGTGGTACATCACCCCGGCGAACACCCCGGTACGCGAGCCGGCCACCGAGTGCGGGTCGATGCCGGCCCGCTCGAACGCCTCCCAGGACGCCTCCAGCATCAGCCGCTGTTGCGGGTCTATGGCGCTGGCCTCGCGGGGGCTGATCCCGAAGAAGTCCGGGTCGAACAGGGCGGCGTCGTAGAGGAAGCCGCCCTCCTTCGTCGAGGTACGCCCCGACCGGCCCGGCTCCGGGTCGTACAGTTCGTCGACGTCCCAGCCCCGGTCGGCGGGGAACTCGCCGATGGCGTCCACACCCTCGGCGACCAGCCGCCACAGCTCCTCCGGCGAGCTGACCCCGCCCGGGTAGCGGCAGCTCATGCCGATGATGGCGATCGGCTCGTCGGGGACGGCCCGCACCGCGGTCCGGACCGGCTCGGCCGCCGGGCGCAGGTCGAGCAGCTTCTCGACCAGGTGCCCGGCCAGCGCGCGCGGATTCGGGTAGTCGAAGACGAGGGTGGCGGTCAGCCGCAGCCCGGTGGCCGCGTTGAGCCGGTTGCGCAGCTCCACCGCGGCCAGCGAGTCGAAGCCGATCTCGTTGAACGCCTGCCGGGGCGCGATCGCGTCCGCGCCGCTGTGCCCGAGCACGGCGGCCACCTGGGTACGGACCAGGTCCAGCAGGACCGACGTACGCTCCGCCTCGGTCAGCTCGGCGATCTGACGCGCCAGGGAGAGCTCGACCGGGACGGCACCGGCGGCGGGCCGCCGGGGCGCGCGGACCAGCCGGCGCAGCAACGGCGGCAGCTCGGCGGCCCGCTGCTGCAGGTCTGCCAGGTCGAAGTGGAGCGGCGCCAGGAACGCCTCGTCCACGCCGAGCGCGGCGTCGAAGAGGGCGAGGTTCTGCGCGACGGTGAGTTCGCGCAGCCCGAGGCGGCTCACCCGGTGCGCGGCGACGTCGTCCACCCCGGCGCCCATGCCGATGTCCCGGGGCCAGAGCCCCCAGCCGAGGCTGGTGGCGGGCAGCCCGGCGGCGTGGCGGTGCGCGGCGAGGGCGTCCAGGAAGGTGTTGGCCGCCGCGTAGTTGGCCTGTCCGGAGCCGTCGAGGAAGCCGGCGGCCGAGGAGTAGAGCACGAAGGCGCGCAGGTCGGCGGCGCGGGTCAGCTCGTGCAGGTGCCAGGCGGCGTCGGCCTTGGGGCGCAGCACCGCGTCCAGCCGCTGCGGGGTGAGGCCGTCGAACGTGCCGTCGTCGATGATGCCGGCGGCGTGCACGACGCCGGTGAGCGGCTGATCGGCGGGGACCGTGGCGAGCAGCGCGGCGAGGGCGTCGCGGTCGCCGACGTCGCAGCCGGCGAGGGTGACCCGGGCGCCGAGGGCGGTCAGCTCGTCCCGCAACGCGGGGGCGCCCGGGGCGTCCGGTCCGCGCCGGCTGGCCAGCAGCAGGTGCCGCACCCCGTGGGTGGTGACCAGGTGCCGGGCCAGCACCGCGCCGAGTCCACCGGTCCCGCCGGTGACCAGGACGGTGCCGTCCCAGGCGGCGGGGGCGGCGGCGCGCGGGCGGCGGACGGGCACCAGGCGGGGGGCGAGCAGCCGGCCCTCGCGCAGCGCCACCTCCGGTTCACCGGCGACGGCGGCGCCGGGCAGGGCGGTGGCCGCGGTGGCGGCGTCGAGGTCGAGCAGGAGCAGCCGGCCCGGGTTCTCGGCCTGGGCCGCGCGCAGCAGGCCCCACAGCGGCGCGGTGGTCAGCGCGATCCGGTCCCCCGGCAGCGCCGCCACGGCGTGCCGGGTCACCACGACCAGCCGGGTGTCGGCGAGCCGGTCGTCGGCGAGCACGTCCTGGGCCAGCCGCAGCGCCCGGTGCGCGGCGGCCCGTACGCCGGCCAGGGTCTCGCCGTCCCCGGCGTCGAACGTCGCGACCAGCAGGTGTGGTGCGGCCTCGACGGCCTCCGGACCGGTCAGCACCGGTACGCCGAGCGCGCCGGCCAGCCCGAACGGATCCGGGCCGACGACGGCGACGGACGCCTCGGCCGACGCGGGCAGGGGCTGCTCGGTCCACTCGACGCGCAACAGGTCCCCGCCGCCGGCACCGGCGCCGAACTGCTCGGCGTCGACGGTGCGCACCAGCAGCGAGCCGACGGTGGCGACCGGCGCGCCGGAGCCGTCGGCCAGCGCGACCCGGACCGTGTCCGGCCCGGTCGCGGTGAGCCGCACCCGCACGGCGGTGGCGCCGGAGGCGTGCAGGGTGAGGTCGTACCAGGTGAACGGCAGGGTGACCCCGGTGGCGGGCTGCGGCAGCGCCAGGTCGAGCGCGTGCAGCGCGGCGTCGAGCAGCGCCGGGTGCAGCCCGTACGCGCCACCGTCGGTGCTGGACTCGGGCAGCGCCACCTCGGCGAAGACCTCGCCGGCGCGCCGCCAGACCGCGCGCAGGCCGTGGAAGGTCGGCCCGTAGCCGTAGCCCTGTTCGGCGAGGCCCGGGTAGAAGTCGGTGACGTCGACGGCCTCTGCGTCGCGCGGTGGCCACCGGGTCAGGTCGTCGTCGCGGGTCGGGACGGCGCCGGCCGGGGCGAGCACCCCGCTGGCGTGCCGGGTCCAGTCGCCGCCGGGCGGGGCGTCCTCCCGGCGGGAGTGGAACTCCACGGTCCGCCGCCCGTCGGTGTCCGGCGGGGTGACCACGACCTGGAGGGCGACCCCGGTGTCCTCCGGCAGGACCAGCGGCGCCTCCAGGGTCAGCTCCTCGACCAGGGCGCAGCCGACCTGGTCGCCGGCGTACGCGGCCAGTTCGACCAGCGCGGTGCCGGGCACCAGGTTGACCCCGCCGATGACGTGGTCGGCCAGCCACGGGTGGGAGCGGCGGGACAGCCGGCCGGTGAGCACCGTGCCGTCCTCGGTGGCCAGGTGCAGCAGCGCGCCGAGCAGCGGGTGGTCGGCGGCGAGCTGCCCGATCCCGGACGCGTCGCCGGTGGCGGGTGGGGTGGTCAGCCAGTAGTGCCGGTGCTGGAAGGCGTAGGTGGGCAGCTCGACGCGGCGGGCGCCGCTGCCGGCGTAGCAGGCCGACCAGTCGACGGCGGCGCCCCGGACGTGTGCCGCCGCGACCGCGGCCAGCACCTCCCGCTCCTCGTCGTGGTCGCGGCGCAGGGCGGCGACGAACGCGCGGTCACCGTCGGGCGCGACGCACTCCTGCGCCATCGCGGTGAGCACCGGGTCGGGCCCGAGTTCGAGGTACGTGTCGACGCCGGCGGAGTCGAGGAAGGCGATGCCGTCGGCGAACCGGACCGGCTGCCGCACGTGCCGTACCCAGTAGTCGGGGGTGCACAGGTCGGCGCCGGCGAGCGCGCCGGTGACGTTGGAGACCACCGGGACGCGCGGCTGCTCGTACGCGACCAGCTCGGCGACCCGGCGGAACTCGTCGAGCATCGGCTCCATCAGCGGCGAGTGGAAGGCGTGGCTGACCCGCAGCCGCTTGGTGCGCCGGCCACGGCCGGCGAGTTCGGCGGCGATCCGCAGCGTCTCGTCCTCGACGCCGGAGATCACCACGGCGGCCGGGCCGTTGACGGCGGCGAGGTCGACCCCGTCGACCAGCAGCTCGCGGACCTCCTCCTCGGCGGCGGCCACCGCGACCATCGCGCCGGCCGACTCCAGCTCCTGCATGAGCCGGCCCCGAGCGGCGACCAGCATGGCGGCGTCGGGCAGCGAGAAGACCCCGGCCGCGTGGGCGGCGGCCAGCTCGCCGATGGAGTGCCCGGCGACGAAGTCCGGCCGCAGACCCCACGACTCGACGAGTCGGTAGAGCGCGGTCTCGACGGCGAAGAGCGCCGGCTGGGCGTACCCGGTCTGGTCCAGCAGCGCCGCCTCGGACGTGCCCTCGGCGGCGAAGAGCACGTCCCACAGCGAGTGGTCCAGTTGCAGGTCGAGGTGGCCGATCGCCTCCTCCAGCGCGTCGGCGAAGACCGGGTACGCGGCGTGCAGCCGGCGGCCGGTGCCGAGGCGCTGGCTGCCCTGGCCGGTGAAGAGCAGGGCCAGCCGGCCGCCGGTGGCGGTGCCCCGGATCAGCCCGGGGGCCGGGTCACCGGCGGCGAGGGCGCGCAGTCCGGCGCGTACCTCGTCGGTGTCGCGGGCCAGCAGCACGGCGCGGTGGGTGAGGGCCGCGCGGCCGGTGGCCAGCGACCAGCCCAGGTCGGCCAGCTTCGGCGGCGGGCCGGCGGGGTCGGTGGCGTCGAGCAGCCGGGCGGCCTGGGCGGGCAGCGCCGGCGCGGTCCGGGCCGAGACGACGACCGGGCGCAGCGCGGCGGCGACGGGCGGTCCCGGGTGCGGCGCCGGTGCCGGCACGGCCGGCGGCGGCTCCTCGACGATGACGTGCGCGTTGGTGCCGCTGACCCCGAACGAGGAGATGCCGGCGCGGCGCGGGGCGCCGTCGGCGGGCCAGGGCCGGGCCTCGGTGAGCAGTCGCACGGTGCCGGTGGACCAGTCGACGTGCGGGGTCGGTGCGTCCACGCCGAGGGTGCGGGGCAGGGTGCCGTGCCGCATCGCCATCAGCACCTTGATCAGCCCGGCGGCCCCGGCGGCGGCCTGGGCGTGGCCGAGGTTGGACTTGATCGAGCCGAGCCAGAGCGGGGCGTCGGCCCGGTGCGCCCGCCCGTACGTGGCGATCAGCGCCTGCGCCTCGATCGGGTCGCCGAGGGTGGTGGCGGTGCCGTGCGCCTCCACCGTGTCCACCTCGGCGGGGGTGAGCCCGGCGTCGGCCAGCGCCTGCCGGATGACCCGCTGCTGAGCCCGGCCGTTCGGGGCGGTCAGGCCGTTGCTGGCGCCGTCGGAGTTGATCGCGGTGCCGCGGATGACGCCGAGCACGGGGTGGCCGTGGCGGCGGGCGTCGGAGAGTCGTTCGAGGACGAAGAGCCCGACACCCTCGGCCCAGGCGGTGCCGTCGGCGGCGGCGGCGAAGGGGCGGCAGACGCCGTCCGGGGAGAGCCCGCGCTGGCGGCTGAACGAGGTGAACGCGCCGGGGTTGACCAGGACCGACGCCGCGCCGGTCAGCGCCAGGGTGCACTCGCCGCGTTGCAGCGAGCGGACGGCCAGGTGCAACGCGACCAGCGAGCCCGAGCAGGCGGTGTCGACGGTCAGCGTGGGCCCCTCGGTGCCCAGCACGTACGCCAGCCGGCCGGAGACGACGCTGGGCGAGTTGCCGGTCATCAGGTAGCCGTCGAGGCCGTCCGGGGCCTCGTGCAGCCGCATGCCGTAGTCCTGCGGGTCGGCGCCGATGAAGACGCCGGAGCGGCTGCCGCGCAGCGACTGCGGATCGATGCCGGCCCGTTCCAGGGCCTCCCAGGCGGTCTCCAGCACCAGCCGCTGCTGCGGCTCCATGGCGCTGGCCTCCCGGGGGCTGATGCCGAAGAACTCGGCGTCGAAGCCGGCGGCGTCGTCGAGGAAGCCGCCGTGCCGCACGTACGTGGTGCCGGGGTGGTCCGGGTCGGGGTGGTAGAGCCCGTCGAGGTCCCAGCCCCGGTCGGTGGGGAATCCGGTGACCACCGTGCCCTCGTCGGCGACCAGCGCCCACAGCTGGTCCGGGGAGTCCACCCCGCCCGGGTAGCGGCAGCCGATGCCGACCACGGCGATCGGCTCCTCCTCGGCCGGCGGGCCGGCCGGGGCCGGCTCGGACGCCTCCGGCCCCTCGCCCAGCAGCAGGGTGCGCAGGTGGTCGGCGAGGGCGATCGCGGTCGGGTGGTCGAAGCCGACGGTGGGTGCCAGGGCCAGGCCGGTGGCGGCGGTGAGCTGCCGTTGCAGCTGCACCAGTCCGAGCGAGTCCAGGCCCTGTTCGCGCAACGGCCGGCCGGCGTCGACGGTGTCCGGCGCGTCGTCGGCGCCGATCTCCCGCAGCACGGCCGACGCCTGCGCGCGGACCAGGTCGACAAGGACGCGCGTCTGCTCCGGTCCCGGCAGGCCCGCCAGGCGGGCGACCGACGCGGGCGTTCCCCGGTTCTCCGTACCCTCTTCTGCCACCCGGCCAGAATTACGTTCCGACGGTGCTTTCCGAATCCCCTACCAGCCCCTACCGGTGCCGATCGGGGCCGGTGGCTCAGCTCGCCGCCGCCCGCGCCAGCCGGCCGCGGTCGATCTTCCGGTTGGAGTTCAGCGGGAACTCGTCGAGGTGGGTGTACCGGCGGGGCAGCATCCCCTTCGGCAGGATCTCGGCGAGCTGCTTGGCAAGCTGGGCGGCGGGCACCGGCTCGCCGGTGTAGTAGACGACGATCTCCACCAGCCCGTCGACGGTCCGGGTGACCGCCACCGCGTCCCGTACGCCGGGGCAGCCGGCGAGCGCGTGCTCGATCTCGGCCAGCTCGATCCGCCAGCCGTTGACCTGCACCTGCGCGTCCCACCGGCCCAGGTAGATCAGTTCCCCATTGGCCAGCCGGCGCACCCGGTCGCCGGTGCGGTACCAGCGGCGCCCGTCGTGGTCGAGGAACCGTCCCTCGTCGTCGGCCGGGTCGAGGTAGCCGGGGGTCATCTGCGGGCCGGTGACGCAGAGCTCACCCTCGTGGTCGGACAGTTCCCCGTCGGGGGTCCGCAGCAGGGCCTCGTGCCCCTCGTGCAGGTGCCCGATCGGCACCAGCCCGTTGACGCAGAGCCCCGGCGAGGTCTCCGGCGACCAGCGGTGGCCGGTGACGGTGAGGGTCAGCTCGGTGGGGCCGTAGATGTTGGCCACCGTGGACCGGTCGGCGGCGGCCTGCCAGTCGGCCACGTCCGCCGCGCGCAGCGCCTCTCCCGCGAACAGACTCCAGCGCAGCCCCGGCATGCCGCCGGGGCGCAGGCCACCCAGCCGGCGGATCAGGGTGATCGCGCTCGGCGCGGAGAACCAGACGGTCACCGCGCGCTCGGCGAGGAAGCCGGGCAGGTCCCGGTAGGCCTGCGCGGGCACCGGCTGCACGGCCGCCCCGGCTCCCCAGGCGCAGAACATGTCGAACGCCGCGCAGTCGAAGTTCAGGTCGAAGGTCTGCGAGAAGACGTCCGTGGTGTCGAAGTCGTAGTGCCGGTCCACCAGCCGGAAGTAGTGATCGGTCATGCCGTAGCTGATCGGCACGCCCTTGGGCCGGCCGGTGGAGCCGGAGGTGAACAACACGTAGGCCACCTGCGACGCGGTGACCGGCAGCGGCGCGTCGAGGAGCCGGTCGCCCAGCGGGATGCGCGTCGTGCCGGGCACCGCGTCGGCGTCCAGCCCGGGCGCGAGCACCGGCAGCTCCAGCCCGGCGCCGGCCAGCTCGCCGAGGGTGGCCAGGCCGGCCTCGTCGGCCACCACGGCGGTCGCGCCGGAGACCTCCAGCATCCGCCGGGTCCGCGACACCGGGAAGCCGGCGTGCAACGGTACGACCGTGGCGCCGGCGTACAGCACGGCCAGGATCCCCGCGTACGCCTCGACGCTCTTGCCGGTGAGCACCGCGACCGCCTCCGGCGGCTGGTCCCCGGCGGCGCGCAGGGCCCCGGCCCGGGCCAGCGCCAGCTCGTGCAGTTCCTCGTAGCTCACGGCGCGGGATCCGACCCGCAGGGCCGTGCCGGTGGGGTTGGCCGCCAGGCCACGAAGGAAACGCGCCGACAGGGCGGGACCGTCCACGTCTACCATCCGGTGCTCCAACAGTAAGGGGCGACAGGGGTTGTCGGCCGCACGGGCAGGTACTTGTATCGAGGTCACCGCCGACACCGGTTCCGACAGATTCGGAGTGACCCATGCTGGACGAACGGTTCGAGGGGATCCTGCGGGGTTACCTGGCCTTCCTGTCGCCAACCGACACCCTCAACGAGGACACCCCGCTGCGCGACTTCGGCCTGGACTCGATGGCCACGGTGGAGCTGATCTCCGACCTGGAGTCGACGTACCGGGTGCGGTTCGTCGACGACCTGTTGAGCCTGGAGAACTTCGCCACCCCGGGCACGATCTGGGCGAGCCTCACCGCGTTGGGCGTCACGGGCCAGGTGACCGAGGCCCGGGTCGGCCACTGACCCGTGCCGCCCGTGTGAGGCAATGCTGGTGCAGGCCCGTACCCGCGGAAACCCCTAGCGACCCCTGACGTGCGCGGCCGCCGGCCGGCCTTCCGGCCGCCGGTCTCCGCGGACCCGGTGTACCTACGACGGCGTCCCGACCGGTCCGGTCGGGACGCCGTCGTGCGTCCGGACAGCCAGGCGCCCACCCGGAGCACGGTCCCGGTTGCTCCAGGCGGGCGCGGTCGGATCAGCCGGCCAGTTCCTCCCAGTCCTGCCCGGCGTGGAGCAGCCCGGTGGCCCCCTCGCCACGGGACTCCGAGAGCCGCTTGCGCAGCTCGTGCTCGGCCGGCAGGTCGGTGCGCCGGGTGATGCCGAGCTTGCGGTAGACCCGCGTCAGGTGCTGCTCGACGGTGCTGACGGTGATGTACAACGTCTGACTGATCTCCCGGTTGGTGTGCCCCAGCGCGGCCAGCTTCGCCACCCGCCGCTCGGCCTCGCTGAGCACGTGCCGGCCCTCCTTCTCCCGGTCGTGCCAGCGGCCCACCAGCGCGGGCGGCTCGACCGGTCGGTCCCCGCCGGCGGGGACGGCCGGCCCGGTCGTACCCGCCTGGGCCACCTGCGCGGCCCGCCGGGCCAGCACCCGGGCCCGGTCGAACTCGCCGAGCTGCTGCCGGACGACGCTGAACGCGGTCAGCGCCTTGGACAGCTCCAGCCGGTCGTCGGCCGCCTGGAGGCACTCCACGCTCTGCCGCAGCAGCGTCGGACGCTGCGCCGGCTCGCTGGCGGCGGCGAGCACCCGCAGCGAGATGCCCCGCACCCGGACGTCGGCCGCGCGCGCCCGCTCCAATTGCTGGGTGAGCAGGTCCCGGGCCTCGACGGAGCGGCCCAGCCGGAGGTTCACCTCGGCCAGGTCGCTGCGCCACGGGATCAGCGCCGGCACGTCCACGTCCCATTCGCGCATCAGCCGGCCGCACAGCTGGAAGTCCCGTCCGGCGGCCAGCACCCGGTCGGTGGCCAGGTGGAACTGCCCCCGCGCCCGCAGGTACGGCAGGCTGAAGACGGTGCCGAACATCGAGTCGGGCACCGGCGCCTGGAGCACCTCGGCCGCCTCCCGGAGCTCGCCCCGGGCCGTGCGCGCGACGATCAGGGTGGCGCGCGGCTGACCGATCAGGACCCCCCAGCCCTTCTCCGGCAGCAGGGCCAGCGCCTGCTCGGCGTGCCGGATCGCGTTGACCAGGTCGCCGCGCCGGTAGGCGATGCTGCCGGCCAGCGAGGAGAGCACCGCCTGCCAGGTGACCTCGCCGCGCTCCGCGGCCTGCCGCATCAGCCGCTCGCACCAGGTGCGGGCCAGCTCCGGCTTGTTGCCGCGCTGCACCGCGAGCACCGCCGCGGCCACCACCTCCAGCGGGGTCTCACCGATCTGGCAGCTGCGCAGGATCTGCTCGGCACTGGTGGTGGCGGCCTCCCCGCCGCCCCGGCCCCAGAGCGAGGTGAGTCGGTGCGCCGCGTCCGCCCAGAGGTCCCTCGGGTGGGTGGTGCCGGTGGACCCGAACTCGGACAGCCGCCCCCGAGCCGGACCGAGGAACCAGTGGAAGCTGACGGCCAGCTCGGCCGCCGTCTGCGCGTCGATCGGATCGGCGGACGCGCCGAGCGCTGTGGCGGCCCGGGCCGCCGCGTCCTCGTCGCCGTTCCACAGGCTGTAGCGGATCACCGCCGCCGCGTCCGGCCCGTGCAGTTCCCCGTCCTGCACCGCGCCCTGCAGGCAGGGCAGGTACGCCAGCGTGGCCGCCGGGTTCCGTCGCCAGAGCGCGCCGGTGAGCGCGTGCATGATGGCGATCCGTTCCTTGCGGTCGGTGCAGCCGGAGAGCGCGAGCTCCAGGCAGCGCACCGCCAGGTCCGGGTCGTCCGCGGCCAGCGCCTGGTCCGCCGCGGTACGCAGCACCCCGACCGCCCAGTCGGCGGGCACCTGCTCGGCGTTGAGCAGGTGCCGCCCGACCTCGGCCGCCGGCGCGCCCTGCTGGTGGAGCAGGTCGGCGGCACGGACGTGGACGGCGGACCGTTCCGCCGGGGTCATGCTCTCCAGCACCGTGGTGGCGCCGAGCGGATGGCGCATGCGGCAGTCCCGCAGTACGCCCGCCTCGGTCAGTATTCCGACGATCTCCTCGGCGGTCTCATTCCGCATTCCGAGAAGACGGCCGATCAGGGCCGGATCCGAACGCTCGTTCAGTACGGCGGCCGCGGCGGCCACGTCCAGCAGCTGCGCGTCCCACCGGTGCAGGCCGGCCAGCACGGCGTGGGCATATCCGTCACCGACGACGGGCGTGGCCCCGTCCCCGATCCCGGCGTCCGACGCATTGTCGTCGAGCAGCGCATGGACCAACAGCCGATTACCGTTTGTCAGATCGTGGTATTCCTGGGCCACGGACTCGGGTGCCGTCTTTCCCCTTTTCTCGGTGAGCAGATCGGCGATGTCCGGCACCGTCAACGCCGACAACCTGATGCTCTCGTGCGGCTGCCGGGTCAGTTCCGTGTAGAAAAGCGGCAGGCTCGGCCGGCGTCGGTGCCACTTGCCCAGGACGAGCAGCATTCGGGCCGCATCCATCCGTCGCTGCAGAGACAACAACAGCCGCAGCGAGGCGGAATCGGCGAACTGCAGATCGTCGATCACGATCACGAGGGTGCGCTCGCGGGCCAGGCCCAGCAGCACTCCGCAGAACTCACGCATCCAGCCCGACCGAGCATCCGGCTCCGCCAGCGGGTCGGGCCATCCCCCGTCCTGGTCGGCCGCATCGGCCGAACCGATGAGCCGGGCGGCCCGTTCGGGCAGCGCGTCCACCAGGTCGGCACTGCGGAACAACTGATCGACCACTCCGAGCGGCACCGACTGCTCCGCCCGTGATGCCGTACCACTGAGAAGTAACGCCCCCGTCTCCACCGCGTAACGCGAAAATTGATGGAGCAGATATGTTTTACCGCTGGCGAGTCCCCCCTCGACGAGCGCCAGTCGACCGCTTGAGCCGTCGCATTGGCGAAGGAGCCCTTGCAACAGCGACAGGGCCCCCTCATATCCCATGGTCGCCACGTTTGCATACCCCTAAGTAGCGTAGTAGTCGAAACGCTCCAGCACTGGTAGCCACGTTGCGGCGTATCATATCCACAGATCGACGGTGATGCCAGTCCGCCCTCTTTAGTACAGATCGGGCACAAGGCCCTGGTCAGGCGGTTCTGTCGGCGATCTGATCCGGGCGAATTGCAGAATGTCCAGTTCGCCGGTGTATCCCATTTTTAATGCGACTGATCACGCCGCCACTAATCAATCCGAACGATGTGAGCGATCTTCAAATATCACGAACCGTTACTTGATTCGGCAACTTATTGTTCACTTTTCGGTGATCGGCGACGGCGGGATCCCGGCATTCACGCAGGTCCGGTCCGCTCCTGGTGGGCCGCATCCGTCAGGCGCTCACACCCGCCGCCGGCCCGTCGTCACCCGGCAGCGGTGGTGTGACCTGGCCGTGACCTGACCCGACCGGGCGGGACGCCTCGACGACCCGGACGAGAGGGCTTCCCCGCGCCGGCCGTCCGGCCAGTACTCGCCGCCGAACAGCGATCCGAGACGCGACGTCGGGACGACCCGCCGGTCCGTCCTCACCCTCGTGTGGGCCCGTCGACCTGGCCGATTCCCGACAGGCGGCCCGGCCCACATTTCCGCAGATCCGGGCGCGTCCGGGACTCCGGCGGCGGCCCGATCCCCGTTGCGTCACGTCGATCCGATGATGCCCTGGGACGCTGCGCGCTGGACGGCGGGCGACGAGCGCCGGACAGCCGGCGACTCCCGGGCGATCGACCGGACGGGGCGGCGCGGACAGGAGCTCCCCGCTTTGCGGCACGTCGCGCTGTCCACACCGGCCGTCACCGCAACACACCGCAAACCGCGTCCCACCAGGAGGCAGCGCCCGACACCCGACGGGGCGAACTAGACGAGACGTCCCCGCTTTGCGGCATGTCGCGCTGTCCAGGCCAGCCGTCACCGCGACACACCGCAAACCGTGCCGCACCAGCCACGGCGCGACGACAGCGGCGTGGGCCCGGCGGCAGGGACGACAGCGGCGTGGGCCCGGCGGCAGGGACGGCCTCGGGAAGCCGCCGTACGGCCGGTTCAGCACGTTGACCCGGATCTCCTCCTTGACCACGTCGACCTGGTTGCGCAGG